>NZ_JBGBPT010000022.1:0-17035 GCF_041106355.1 Streptomyces sp. BF23-19
CCGAAAGAGGCGGCTCAGGTCGTCTCTTGCGGACGTCGCACGGCGGAGGGGCACTCGGGTACGGGACACGTACTCGGGTGCCCCTCCGCCGTCGTTAGCATGACGGCATGGCATCGGACGTGGTGATACGCCCTGCGCGGGCGGAGGACGAACGCGAGATTCTGGAGGTGCTGCGGTCGGTGTGGTCGCGCGTGAGCGAACCCGGCCCCGAGCGCCCGACGGACGCGGCCCTCTTCGACGAGCGGCATCCCGTGGAGAGTTACCTCGTCGCGGAACGCGGACAGCAGATCGTCGGGTACATCGCCCAGGCTCCGGCCAGTCCCCTCGAATCGAATCGGCACGTCCGTCACATCCAGGGACTGGCCGTCCGCGAGTCCGCCCGCGGCAGCGGGGTCGGGCAGGCCCTCGTCGAGGCGGTCTGCGCCGCCGCGCGAGCCGGTGGGGCCCGCCGCATGAACCTGCGCGTGCTCGGCCACAACGGGACCGCGCGGCAGCTCTACCGTCGCTGCGGCTTCACGGTGGTCGGTGTCCTGCCCGAGGAGTTCCTGCTGGACGGGGCCTATGTCGACGACGTCTGGATGAGCCGGCCGCTGACCTAGGTCGTCTCTCGCGGACCCGGCAAGATCCGTAAGAGACGGCCTAGGCCACCGGTAGTCGTCCGGGCGGCGGAGCGGGGGCGCCTGGCGGGGCGCCCCCTTTTCCGGTGGTCCGTCAGTCCAGGTACCCGCGGAGCTGGTCCGCGAAAGCGTGGTCGCGCAGTTTGTTGAGGGTCTTGGACTCGATCTGGCGGATCCGCTCACGCGTCACGCCGAAGATCCGCCCGATCTCCTCCAGGGTGCGCGGTCGCCCGTCGGCGAGGCCGTACCGCAGCTGCACCACCTTGCGCTCGCGCTCGCCGAGGGTGGAGAGGACGGCTTCCAGGTGTTCGCGCAGCAGGAAGAAGGCGGCCGACTCCACGGGCGAGGCGGCGTCCCCGTCCTCGATGAGGTCGCCGAGCGCGACATCGTCCTCCTCGCCCACCGGGGCGTGCAGGGAAACCGGCTCCTGGGCGAGGCGGAGCACCTCCAGGACCCGCTCCGGGGTCAACTCCAGGTGGACGGCCACTTCTTCGGCCGTCGGCTCGTAGCCGCGCTCCTGGAGCATCCGGCGCTGCACGCGGATGACCCGGTTGATCAGTTCGACGACGTGGACGGGCACGCGGATGGTCCGGGCCTGGTCGGCGAGGGCCCGGGACATCGCCTGCCGGATCCACCAGGTGGCGTAGGTGGAGAACTTGTAGCCGCGGGCGTAGTCGAACTTCTCGACGGCCCGGATCAGCCCGAGGTTCCCCTCCTGCACGAGGTCGAGCATGGTGAGCCCGCGACCCACGTACCGCTTGGCGACGGAGACGACGAGCCGTAGGTTCGACTCGATGAGCCGGCGCTTGGCCATCCGCCCCATGACGACGAGCTTGTCGAGGTCGAGGGCGAGCTGGGAGTCGAGGTCCGGGGTGTTGCCGAGCTTCTCCTCGGCGAACAGGCCGGCTTCGACGCGTCGCGCGAGGTCCACCTCCTCGGCGGCGGTGAGCAGCGGGATCCTGCCTATCTCGCGGAGGTACTGCCGGAACAGGTCGGCGGACGGGCCCGCTCCGCCTCCGCTGTCGCCGCTGCTGCGCCTGCGCTGCACGGGCACCGGCTCGATCAGCTCCAGTACCTCGGGCTCTTCGTCCACGGCCTTGGCCTCCGAGGACTCGCTCACGTTCACGGTCAGGGTCCGGGTCTGCACGGGGGCGACCTCCAGGGCTCCGAGGACGGGGGCACCGCACCTCAGTGTGGGGTACGACACATCGCGGCCACGAGGGGCGTGCGAGCACTTTCTGAGTCCGGTGCGTGACCGCATGGTTACCCCCCGGCGGGAACCCCGATGCGGACCGGACGCATGTCCGAGATGATCGACTCCATGCATGAGTACGAAACCCACGTGACGGTGCGCTGCGCGGATGCGACGGAGCTGGCGCGGCTCGACGCCTGGGCCGCCGCACGGGAGTTGAAGGTGACCCACATCCAGCTGGCGCGGGGACGGATGGTGTCCCAGCCGATGCTGACCCTGCCGGACCGCACGGGCCACGAGCGTCTGGTGCCACAGCTGCGGGCGGACGGCTTCGATCCGGTGCGGGTCAAGGTGGAGACGGTCCCCTGGACCACGGACCTCCCGGGGCCGGGCGGCGGCTACTTCGAGCACCACCTCAGGGTGCTGCTGCCCGCGGACTTCGACCGCCCGGCGCTGGAGGCCCTGGTGGCCCCGCACGGGGCGCACCTGTCGTGGAACGCCCGCCGGGTAGGGGGCGGGGACTGGCAGGTGCGGTTCGTGACGCAGCGGTGGCGCGGCGGCGCGGGGGCGGCCGGTGCGGGGGAGGCCTTCGACGCGCTGGTCAAGACGCTCTGGTCGGCCGGGTACGAAATGGGTACGGGAGAGCGGGAGTTCGTGCTGTACGACAGCGACCTGTCGGTGGACGACGGGTGGATCGCGGAGGATGCGCGGTAAGTACGTGGCGCGAGTTCGGCGTGAACAGCACGCACCTGCCGAGCGAGCCCGTGGACGAGCGGACGCGTGCGGCCCGGCCGGACGGGCACGTCCAGCTGGACTTCGTCTTCGACGAGCGGCTCCCGGTCCCGCCGGAGCCGGCCGGACCGGCCTGCGGGGCGGTGGTCCTGGCGGCCACGCCGGCCCTGTCGCCGGCCTGGAAGGTGTTGTGGCTCATCAGTGACCGGCATCCGCAGGGCAAGGACCTGTACGACGGCGCCGAGTGGGAGCACTTCGAGGCGGAGTACCCGCAGCTCGCCGCCCCCGGGGAAGAGGTGTTCCTGGCCCGGCTGGTGGAGGCCCTGCGCCCGACCTTCGCGGACGGCGCCTGATCAGGCGGGCTCGACGCGGACCGCGCAGACCTTGAACTCCGGCATCCGGGACGTGGGGTCCAGGGCCGGGTTGGTCAGGGTGTTGGCGCGGCCCTCGCCGGGCCAGTGGAAGGGCATGAAGACCGTGTCCGCCCGGATGGTGTCGGTGATGCGGGCCGGGGCGACGGCTCGGCCGCGGCGGGAGGTCACGGCGAGCGGGCTGCCCTCGACCGCGCCGATCCGGGCGGCGAGCCGCGGGTGGAGTTCCACGAAGGGGCCGGGGGCGGCCGCGTTGAGCTCGTCCACCCGGCGGGTCTGGGCCCCGGACTGGTACTGGGCGACCACCCGGCCGGTGGTGAGCAGCAGCGGGTAGTCCGCGTCGGGGACCTCGGCGGCGTCGCGGTGGGAGACGGGGACGAAGCGGGCCCGGCCGTCGTCGGTGGCGAAGCGGTCCAGGAAGAGCCGCTCGGTGCCCGGCGGGTCTTCGGTGCCCTCGGCACCCTCAGGGCCTGCCGGGCAGGGCCAGAAGACGCCCTGTTCGGCCTCGATGCGGGCGTAGGTGATGCCCGAGTAGTCCGCGGGGCCGCCGGCCGAGGCGCGGCGCAGTTCCTCGAATACCTCCTCGGGCTCGGTGGGGAAGCCCTTCTCGACGCCGAGGCGGGCGGCGAGTCCGTGCAGCACGTCCAGGTCGCTACGGACCCCCGGCGGCGGGGTCAGCGCCCGGCGGCGGAGCAGGACGCGGCCCTCCAGGTTGGTGGTGGTGCCGGTCTCCTCCGCCCACTGGGTGACGGGGAGGACCACGTCCGCGAGGGCCGCGGTCTCGGAAAGGACGACGTCGGCCACGGCGAGGAAGTCCAGGGAGCGGATGCGGTCCTCGACGTGTCCGGCGCGGGGGGCGGACACCACCGGGTTCGAGCCCATCAGGAGCAGGGCCTTCACGTCCGTGCCGAGGGCGTCGAGGAGTTCGTAGGCGCTGCGGCCCGGGCCGGGGAGGCTGTCGGGGTCGACGCCCCAGACCTCGGCGACGTGGGCGCGGGCCGCCGGGTCGGTGAGCTTGCGGTAGCCGGGGAGCTGGTCGGCCTTCTGGCCGTGCTCGCGGCCGCCCTGGCCGTTGCCCTGCCCGGTGAGGCAGCCGTAGCCGGAGAGCGGGCGGCCGGCCCGGCCGGTGGCCAGGCACAGGTTGATCCAGGCGCCGACCGTGTCGGTGCCCTTGGACTGCTGCTCGGGGCCGCGGGCGGTGAGGACCATGGCGGATTCCGGGGCGCAGAAGAGGGCCACGGCCTCGCGGAGCCTGGGGACCGGTATCCCGGTGATGCGCTCGACCAGTTCCGGCCAGTGGGCCATGGCGGCGGCCCTGGTCTCCTCCCAGCCGGTGGTGCGGGCGGCGATGAACTCCTCGTCGGTCCGGCCTTCCGCGACGATCAGGTGCAGCAGGCCGAGGGCGAGGGCGAGGTCGGTGCCGGGGCGCGGGGCGAGGTGCAGGTCGGCCTGTTCGGCGGTGCGGGTGCGCCGCGGATCGATGACGATCAGGGTGCCGCCGCCCGCCTTGAGCTCGGTGAGGTAGCGCAGTGCGGGCGGCATGGTCTCGGCCAGGTTCGAGCCGACGAGGATCACGCAGCCGGTGCGCGGGATGTCCGCCAGGGGGAAGGGCAGCCCGCGGTCGAGGCCGAAGGCCCGCTGGTGGGCGGCGGCGGCCGAGGACATGCAGAAGCGGCCGTTGTAGTCGATCTGCGAGGTGCGCAGGGCGACGCGGGCGAACTTGCCGAGCGCGTAGGCCTTCTCGTTGGTGAGCCCGCCGCCGCCGAAGACACCGACGGCGTCCGGGCCGTGGGTGCGGCCGGTACGGGAGAGGCCCTCGGCGACGGCGTCGAGGGCCTCCTCCCAGGTGGCCGGCTCCAGCTGCCCGGCGTGGGTGCGGACGAGCGGCTGGGTCAGGCGCACCCGGGAGGAGAGCACGGCGGGGGCGGTGCGGCCCTTGCCGCACAGCGCGCCCCGGTTGACGGGGAAGTCGGCCCGCTCCTCGACCGCCACGGTGGCACCGCCCGGCTCGGGGCGGAGCCTCATCCCGCACTGCAGGGCGCAGTACGGGCAGTGCGTGTCGGTGGCGGAGTCGGAGGTGCGCATGCCCCCAGCGTGCGCCGCCGGTGTTACACGGGCCGCCGCCCCGCGTTACGGCCCGGGGTGCTCCGCCTCAGCGCCGCCGGACGGCTGCGGTGAGGCCCGGGGCAGCGGTGGGCGGTCGACGAGTTCGACGTACACGATCCGGCCGTCGACGACGTCGAGGTTCAAGAACCCGTTGCCCGGGTCGAGGGCCATCATGCGGTGACCGGGACCGTACGCCGTGCCGGGCGGATGCCGGTGGGTGCGGAAGCTCTGGCAGAAGTCGTTGCGGCAGTCGCACTCCTCCAGCAGACGGTGGTCGTACGCGCAGACGGCGAGCCGGTGCTCTCCTTCGGCCGCCGGCAGCCGCACGAGCTGTGCCGTCAGGTCGGGGAAGACATCGCGTACGAGGGGTCCGTCCTGTTCCACGGCCTCCTGTTCCACGGGCGGACGGTAGCCCGGGGTCCCTCCGGCGGCACGCGAATTTGCGGTCGTCCCGCCGGGGGCCAGGGGTGGGTCACTGTCCCGTCAGGTACTTCACCGTCAGGCCCGCGGTCCAGCCGCCGTCGACGGCGAGTTCGGCGCCCGTCATGTAGCCGGCGGCGTCGGAGAGCAGGAAGGCGATCGCCGCGGCGATCTCCTCGGGGACGCCGACGCGGCCGAGCGGGGCGCCGGGGTAGTTGCCCTCGCCCGCCTGGACGCCGATCGGGGCGGTCATCGGGGTCAGGGTCATGCCCGGGTGGACGGAGTTGACGCGGATCCCGGCCTCGGCGAGCTCCACCGCGCCGATCTTCGACAGGCCGCGCACGCCCCACTTGGAGGCCCCGTAGCCGGCGGTGAGCGCGAGGCCGGTCAGACCCGCGGCGGAGGAGATGTTGACGATGGACCCGCCGCCGTGCGCGCGCAGCAGCGGGATCGCGGTCTTGATGCCGATGAACACGCCGACCAGGTTGATCTCGACGACCTGGCGGAAGTGCTCGACGCTCTCGTGCTCCAGGAACTGGCCGGTGGATATGCCCGCGTTGTTCACCAGGCCGTCGATGCGGCCGAACGCGGCGACCGCGTACTCCAGGGCCGCCTGCCAGTCGGCCTCGCTCGTCACGTCGTGCCGGACGAAACGCGCCGCGCCGCCGAGCTTCGCGGCCGTCTCGGCGCCTTCCGCCTCCAGTACGTCGGTGATCAGCACCCGGCCGCCGCCGTCCACGACGGCCTGTGCGGCCGCGGCGCCGAGGCCGCGGGCTCCACCGGTGATGACGACGACCTTGCCGCTCAGATCCACAACAGCCACGGTTCCACACCCCTGACGCTCTCGTACGGACTGACCGGCATATGACTAATCGGCATAACCGGCGCCGCGTCAGTCTGTCAGAGCAGCCAGGGCCCGTGACACCCCCTCCTCCTTCGGTCCCAGGAAGTGCGGGGCGGGCTTGAAGGCCGCGTCCAGTGCCGCCTTGCCCGCCGCGAAGACCTCGCGGGTCTCGCCGTAGTACCAGGTGGCGTCGTGCACGTCGGCCACCCCGACGCCGTACGCGTCCAGGCCGGCCGCCTGGCACAGGGCGACGGCCCGGCGGATGTGGAAGCCCTGGGTGACCAGCACGGCCCGCTCCACGCCGAAGATCTCCTTGGCCCGCACGCAGGAGTCCCAGGTGTCGAAGCCCGCGTAGTCACTGACGATCTTCCGGTCCGGCACCCCGTGCGCGGTGAGGTACTTCCGCATCGCGTCGGGTTCGTCGTACTCGGTGCGGCTGTTGTCCCCGGTGACCAGCACGACCTTGACCTTGCCGGTGCGGTACAGCTCGGCGGCGGCGTCGAGCCGGTCGGCGAGGTACGGGGTCGGCCGGCTCCCCAACAGGCCCGCGCCGAACACCACGGCCACCTCGGCGGCGGGCGCGTCGGCCGTGGTCCGCAGCCGGTCGGCGGCCACCGCGTGCATCCACGCCGAGGGCAGCAGCGCCAGGACGCAGCCCGCCATGACGGTCTGCACCGCCCGCCGCCGGGTCCGTACGCTGCGCAGCGCCGGCACCGCCCGGCTCCACTCGACTCTCGGCAGGCGCGGCAGGCGCGGTCGGCGCATCATCCATCCCCAGGTGTCTCGACTGCTCGTCCGCTGGTCAGGACGCGTCCCGCGGCCCTGCGGTTCACCCGGCCCCGATCCGCGGCGGGTACGCCGTCGGCCGCGCCCGCCCCGAACAGCCGCGCCGACCCCCCTGTGAGCACACGGCAAAGACCCGTCATCCCGGCGCAACGCACCGGCAACCTCCGGCGCGGAGGATCGATTCATGACGGAGCCGGTGCACCCTCCCGAGTTTCCCGCCCTTCCCTTCGACAGCACGGCCGAGCTGCTCGGCCGCATCACCCGCCAGCTGGGCACCCAGCTCAGCGGCCTGCGCCGACCCGGAGTCCGCCCATGCAGCCCACCCTCGTCGCCGTGGCCCACGGCAGCCGTGACCCGCGCGCCCTGCACACCGCACGCGCCCTCCTCGAACGCGTCCGCGAACTCCGCCCCCGGCTCGATGTCCGGCTCGGCCACATCGAGCTGACCGCGCCGCTGCTCGACGACACCCTGGGCGAGCTGTCCGGCTCGGCCGTGCTCGTCCCGCTGCTGTTCGGTCGCGGGTACCACGTCAAGCGTGACCTCCCCGCGGCCGCGGCCCGGGCCGGCCACCTGCTCACCCGCGTCGCCGCCCCACTGGGCCCGCACCCGCTGCTCGTCGAGGCCCTGTACGAGCGGCTGCTGGAGACCGGCTGGACCCCGGCCCCCGGGTCGGCCGTCGTGCTGGCCGCCGCCGGTTCCCGCGACCCCGACTCCGCGGCCGACACCCGCCGCACCGCCGCCCTGCTCTCCGAACGCCTCGGCGGCGTCCCGGTGACCCCCGCCTACGCCTCCGCCGCCGCGCCGAGCGCCCCCGAGGCGGTCCGGGCCCTCGCCGCCCGCGGTCACCACCGGATCGCCGTGGCCTCGTACTTCGCCGCTCCCGGCCGATTCGCCGGCCAGACCGCCGCGGCGGCGCCCGGCCTCGCCGCCGCCCCGCTGGGCGACCACCCGGCCCTGGCCCGGCTGGTGCTGCACCGCTACGACGAGGCCCGCGCCCTGCCCGTCCACCTGGCACGGCCGGAACTCCTCTCCGCCTGATCCCGGTTTGTCAGTTGTTCCGGTTACCGTCTCTGCATGGAAGGCACCACGCACGCCCTCACCGACGACCACCGCGACCTCTACGACGCGGCCGACACCGAACGCTGGGCCGCCGAGCCCGACAAACGGCCCGGCCGGACCGCCTTCCAGCGCGACCGCGCCCGCGTGTTGCACTCGGCCGCGCTGCGCCGCCTCGCCGGGAAGACCCAGGTCGTCACCCCCGGCAGCCGTTCCTACGACTGGGACGCGAGCCCCCGGACCCGCCTCACCCACTCCCTGGAGTGCGCCCAGGTCGGGCGGGAGCTCGGCGCCGCGCTCGGCTGCGACCCCGACCTGGTCGAAGCCGCCTGCCTCTCCCACGACATGGGCCACCCGCCCTTCGGCCACAACGGCGAGGAGGCGCTCAACGAGTTCGCCAAGGACTGCGGCGGCTTCGAGGGCAACGCCCAGTCGCTGCGCCTGCTGACCCGCCTGGAGCCCAAGCGGTTCGTGCCCGACCCGACGAGCGGCGAGCTCGTCAGCGTCGGCCTCAACCTGACCCGGGCCTGCCTGGACGCCGCCACCAAGTACCCGTGGGCCCGCGGGGACCACCCCACCGACCCCGACTCGGTCAAGTTCGGCGCGTACGAGGACGACCTGCCGGTCTTCGAGTGGCTGCGCCGCGGCGCGCCCGCGGACCGCAAGTGCTTCGAGGCCCAGGTCATGGACTGGGCGGACGACGTCGCGTACTCCGTCCACGACTTCGAGGACGGCCTGCACGCCGGCCACCTCGACCCCAACATGCTCTACGCCGAGCCCGAGCGCGCGGCGATCTGGCAGGTGGCCATCGGCCGGTACGTCCCCGCCGACACGGCGCCCGAGGAGCTGCGGGCCGCCCTCGACCGTCTGATGGAGCAGGAGTGGTGGCCGCACGGGTACGACGGTTCGGCTCTCGCCCAGTCCCGGCTGAAGGACGCCACGAGCCAGCTGATCGGCCGGTTCTGCCTGGCCGCCGAGGGCGCCACCCGTGAGGCGTACGGCTCCGGCCGCCTCACCCGGTACGGTGCCGAACTGGTGATCCCGCGCGAGGCGCGCAACGAGTGCGCGGTGCTCAAGGCGGTCGCCGACCTGTACGTGATGCAGCGCGACGAGCAGGAACGGATCCGCGCCGACCAGCGCATCGTCCTGGCCGAACTCGCGGAGGCGCTGAGCGCCCGCGCGCCCGAGGGGCTGGACCCGCAGTTCCGGGCCATCTTCGACGCGGCCCCGGACGACAAGGCCAGGAAAAGGGCGGTCATCGACCAGATCGCGTGCCTCACCGACGCATCCGCCCGTTCCCTTCACGCACGCCTCACCCGGCGCGGTCGACGCGCCGAAAGGTGAGCTGATCGAGCCACTCCCCCTTCACGCGGCAGGCTCGGTGCGGGACGCTCGCATGTGGTCGCATGTGGCGGAGAGGTTATGAGGAGGCATCAGGTGGTCGACGCACACCGGACATTCGTCATCGTCGGCGCAGGGCTCGCCGGGGCAAAGGCGGCCGAAACGCTGAGGTCCGAGGGGTTCACGGGGCGGGTGATCCTGATCGGCGACGAGCGCGACCATCCCTACGAACGCCCCCCGCTGTCCAAGGGCTACCTGACCGGCAAGGACGAACGGGAGAGCGTCTTCGTCCACGAGCCGTCCTGGTACGCGGCCTCCGACATCGAGCTGCACCTGGGCCAGCCCGCGGTCCACCTCGACCGGGACGCCAAGAAGGTGGTCCTCGGCGACGGCACCGTCCTGTACTACGACAAGCTGCTGCTGGCCACCGGCGCCGAGCCGCGCCGCCTGGACATCCCCGGCACCGACCTGGCCGGGGTGCACCACCTGCGGCGCCTCGCGCACGCCGAACGACTGAAGGGCGTACTGGCCGGGCTCGGCCGGGACAACGGGCACCTGCTCATCGCGGGAGCCGGGTGGATCGGGCTGGAGGTGGCCGCCGCGGCCCGTGGCTACGGCGCCGAGGTCACCGTCGTCGAGCCGGAGGCCACGCCCCTGCACGCGGTGCTCGGCCCGGAGATCGGCCGGCTCTTCGCGGACCTGCACGGCGATCACGGGGTGCGCTTCCACTTCGGGGCGCGGCTGACCGAGATCGTGGGCCACGACGGCATGGTGCTGGCCGCCCGTACCGACGACGGGGAGGAGCACCCGGCGCACGCGGTGCTCTCCGCGATCGGGGCGGCCCCGCGGACCGCGCTCGCCGAGACCGCCGGGCTGGCGCTGGTCGACCGGGAGCACGGCGGCGGGATCGCGGTGGACTCCTCCCTGCGCACCTCCGACCCGGACGTCTACGCGGTCGGGGACGTGGCCGCCGCCCACCACCCGGTGCTCGGGACCCGACTGCGGGTCGAGCACTGGGCCAACGCGCTGAACGGCGGCCCGGCCGCCGCACGGGCGATGCTGGGCCAGGAGGTCGGCTACGACCGCGTGCCGTACTTCTTCTCGGACCAGTACGACGTGGGCCTGGAGTACTCGGGGTACGCGCCGGCCGGCGGATACGACCAGGTGCTGATCCGCGGCGACGTGGGCAAGCGGGAGTTCATCGCCTTCTGGCTGTCGGAGGGGCGGGTCCTGGCCGGGATGAACGTGAATGTGTGGGACGTCACCGAGCACATCCAGGCCCTGATCAGGTCGAAGAGCCCGGTCAACCGCGAGGCGCTGGCGGACCCATCCGTTCCGCTTGACTCCCTGGTGCGGGCCGAGGGGGCCTGACCGGATTGCCGGCGCCCGGCCGTAGACTTCACGGGTGGCAGGACGGATCAACGACGACGACGTGAAGGCGGTACGGGACGCGGTCCCGATCGACGCCGTGGTCTCCGAGTACCTCCAGCTGCGGAACGCGGGCGGCGGCAACCTCAAGGGCCTGTGCCCCTTCCACGACGAGAAGTCCCCTTCCTTCCAGGTCAGCCCCAGCAAGGGGCTCTACCACTGCTTCGGCTGCCAGGCGGGCGGGGACACCCTCGACTTCGTCATGAAGATCGACCACCTCTCCTTCTCGGAGGCGGTCGAGCGCCTGGCCGGCCTGGCCGGCATCACCCTGCGGTACGAGGAGGGCGGCTACACCGCCGGCACCAGCGGCCGCGGTGACCGCATCCGGCTGGTCGAGGCACACAAGGCCGCCGCCCAGTTCTACGTCGACCAGCTGGGCGGCCCCGAGGCGGAGATCGGCCGCAAGTTCCTGGCGGAGCGCGGCTTCGACCAGGCCGCGGCCGCGCACTTCAGCGTGGGTTACAGCCCGGCCGGATGGGACCACCTGACCCGCTTCCTGCGCGGCAAGGGCTTCACCGACAAGGAACTGATCACCTCCGGGCTCGCCCAGGACAGCCGCAGCGGCAAGCCGATCGACCGCTTCCGCGGCCGGCTGATGTGGCCCATCCGCGACATCAGCGGCGAGGTGGTCGGCTTCGGCGCGCGCAAGCTGCGCGACGACGACAACGGCCCCAAGTACCTGAACACGCCCGAGACCGCGATCTACAAGAAGTCCCAGGTGCTCTACGGCATCGACCTGGCGAAGAAGGAGATCGCGAAGACCTCCCGGGCCGTGGTCGTCGAGGGCTACACCGATGTGATGGCCTGCCACCTGGCCGGGGTCACCACCGCGATCGCCACCTGCGGCACCGCCTTCGGCGGGGACCACATCAAGATCCTGCGCCGGCTGCTGATGGACAACGCCACCGCCGAGGTGATCTTCACCTTCGACGGCGACGCGGCGGGCCAGAAGGCCGCGCTGCGGGCCTTCGAGGACGACCAGAAGTTCGCCGCGGAGACCTCGATCACCATCGCCCCCGGCGGCATGGACCCCTGCGACCTGCGCCTCGCCCAGGGCGACGCGGCCGTGGCCGGCCTGGTGGAGGCCCGCACGCCGCTGTTCGAGTTCGCGCTGCGGCACATCGTGGCCCGGCACAACCTGGAGAACCCGGCGGGCCGGGCGGCCGCGCTGGACGAGGCCGCGCCCGTCGTCGCCAACATCAAGAACATCGCGATCCAGCACGAGTCGGCGGTCCAGCTGGCGGGCATGCTGGGCATCCGCGACGAGCAGTTCGTGGTCAAGCGGGTCGCACAGCTGGCCCGCTGGGCCCGCGAGCGCGGCCAGGGCGACGGACCGCAGGGCGGCCGGCCCGGCGGGAAGCCGCAGCGGGGCCGCCCGTCCTACGAGGACGTCCCCGCGCCCGCCGCCCAGCCGGCCGGGGGCCCCGCGCTGAACCTGCGCAGCCCGGCCCACCGCACCGAGCGTGAGCTGCTGAAGCTCGCCCTCCAGCGGCCGGCCCTGGTCTCCCCGGCCTTCGACGCGTACGGGATGGACGAGTTCACCGCCCCGCCCTACGCGGCCGTGCGCCAGGCGATCCTGGACGCGGGCGGTGCCTCGCTCGGCGCGGAGGACTACCTGGCCCGGGTCCGCGAGGCCGCCCCGAACGACACCGTGCGCGCGCTCGTCACGGAACTGGCGGTCGAGGCCATCCACGCGAAGACGGTGGACGAGATGTACGCGGGGGTCCAGCTGGTCCAGGTACGGCTGCGCGCCGTCGACCGCCGGGTCCACGAGATCCAGGGCACGCTGTCGCGGCTGGGCCCGCAGGCCCCGCCGGAGCAACTGGCCGCCGTCCAGGAGGAGCTGTGGGTGCTCCAGCAGTACGGCCAGCGGCTGCGCAACCGCGGCGCCGAGGGCCTGTGACGGCGGGGCCGTAGCAGCGGGGATGTAGCCACCGGCCGCGGTCACCCGGCTCCGGTCACCGGCGCCCGAACCAGTCGCCGCCGGAGATCTCCGTGCCCGACTCCCGCAGGTCGCGGGCGATCAACGGGGCCGCCAGATAGACCCAGGCGCGGACCGTGGTGCCGTCCGGCCGCAGGACCGGGCGGGCGATCCGGTCGTAGATGTTCCCCGGGCGGCCCGGGCCCCCGTACTCCTCCAGTTGGTCCAGCGCGGCCAGCAGCCGCCCGTAGCCACCCGGCGCCGCCGTGATCAGCTCGCCGACGACCACCGTGCCGGGGCGGTGGACCGCGTAGGGGTATCCGGGACCGTCGTAGAGCGCCGCGTCCGGGAGGACGGCCGGCTCCTCCGAGGCCGTGCGGCCGCGCAGGAAGAGGTCGTGGTTGACCTCGCCCGGGCGCAGGGTTCCGTAGACGAAGAACGGGAGCGGATCGCTCGGGTCCGGTAGCCGTTCGACCGATGTCACGGGCCCTCCCTCGGGTATGGCGCGGCGGCGCGCGGGCCGGGCCGAAAGTCCCCGCGTTCCCGCGCCCCACCACCGTACGCAGCGCTGCTGCACAGCCTCCCGGCGGGCGCCTCGGCCGCGGTGGAGCTCCCGCCGGCCTGACCCGCGGCCGACCGCGGTCACCCGGACGGCGCGGGGCGCTCCGATGGCCGCAGCACCCGCGTTGACCTGCGCGGACGGCCAGCAGGTGGGCCGCCGGAAGGCATACCTGACGGGACATCAGCAGGCGCGCGGCGGGCGGGCCGGGTTTCCTCGGGAACACGACCCCGTGTCTCCAGGAGAGTCCCCATGCGCCGACGTACCGCACACCTGCTGACCGCGACCGCGTTGACCGCCGCCGCGTTCACCGGGCCGGTCGCCGGCGCCGTCGCCGCCGCCGAGCTCGGTGTGGTGGGCTTCGCACCCGGGGACTTCGCGCCGCTGGAGGTGTGGCCCAAGTCCGCCGCTCCCGGCGCCACCGTCACCGTGAACACCACCGCCTGCGGCAGCGGCAGCCACGCGGACGGCGATGCCACCACGGTGGGCGGCGGCCGGTTCAAGCTGGTCCCGGGCACCCACAAGGAGGTGGTCGTGGGGCAGTTCCAGATCGCCCACGGCACCCGCGGCGGGACCTACGGCATCGGCGTGACCTGCGCGAACGGCAAGTTCGCCACGGGCGACCTGGTCGTCACCGAGCGCGGCCCGCAGGGTCACGTCAACACCGGGGTGGGCGGTGGCACGACCACCACCACCGACCCCGCCAAGATCGCGGCGGGAGCGGCCGTACTGGCCGCTGCCGCCGTCGGCGGTACCTGGCTCCTGCGTCGCCGGGCGAGCGGCACGCGGAGCTGACGGACGCCCACCGCGGCTCCGGCCGCGGTCCGACCGGTACCGTCCCCCGTCGCCCGCCCCGCGAGGTCCCCCCCGTTCGCGGGGCCGGGCGACGGCCAGTCACCCCGAAACGGAAGCCGAGGGGGTACGCATGGGTGGCGATTTCGGTGGCGCGCGGGGCCGCGACCGGCAGCCCCGGCCCACCAACGGCGACCGCCCCGGATCCGGAGCGCACCCCGGGCGGGCAGCGAGCCGCGCCACCCGCACCCCCACCGCCCGCCACGGCGGACTCGTCGCGCTCGCCGCCTGCGTCGGCATCTGGCTCGTGACCAGCGGTTCGCGTGAACCCGTCGGACCGCCGCTGCCCTCCTCCGCCGAGTCGCTGACCGCCGCCGGCGTGGTGGGCCCCGGGATCGCCCCGCTCCCCGGTTCCCCGCCGGCCCGGATCCGGATCCCCTCCATCCGGGTCGACGCCCCGCTGACCGGGCTCGGCCTGGATCGGCGCGGCAGCCTCGAAGTGCCCCCGCCGGACCGGCGCGACCTGGCCGGCTGGTACCGCGACGGCACCACACCGGGTGCCACCGGCACCGCCGTCATCGCCGGGCACGTGGACGACGCCGCCGGGCCGGGGGTCTTCTACGACCTGGGCGCGCTGCGCCGCGGGGCCTCCATCGAGATCCCGCGCGCGGACGGCAGTACGGCGGTGTTCACGGTCCACGCGGTCGAGGTCTACGACGCCAAGGCCTTCCCCGACACCCGCGTGTACGGGCCTTCGGCGCGCGCCGAGCTCCGGGTGATCACCTGCGGCGGCGGCTTCTCGCCCCGCACGGGCTACCGCGGCAACGTGGTGGTCTTCGCGCACCTCACCGGGACGTACTAGGTCGTGTTGCGGCGGGTCAGCCCCACTGCTCGATGCCGAGCTTGAGCACCAGCGCGCCCACCACCGTCAGCAGCACGCCGCGGACGAAGCCGCTGCCCTTCTTGAGCGCCATACCGGCACCGATCATGCCGCCGGCCAGGTTGAACACCGCCATCAACGCGGCCAGCTGCCACAGCACCATGCCCTGGTAGGCGAACATCGCGAGCGCCCCGCCGTTGGTGCAGCAGTTCACGATCTTGGCGGTGGCGGAGGCGGTGACCAGGTCGAGGTGGAGCAGCGCCGTCAGCGCGAGCACCAGGAAGGTGCCGGTGCCGGGCCCGATGAGGCCGTCGTAGAAGCCGATGCCCAGGCCCGCGAGCCCGATGGCGAGCAGCACCCGCTGCCGGCTGACGGGCGCGGCCGAGGGGGCGGTGCCGAAGCCCGGCTTGAAGATCACGACACCCGCGACGAAGACGAGGACCACCATGATCAGCGGGCGGAGGGTGTCCTTGCTGATGCCGCCCGCGAGCGCGGCCCCGCCCATCGAGCCGGCGAGCGCGGCCAGGCCGATGCGGACGGCCAGTTTCACGTTCACCGGGGCCTTGCGGGCGTACGTCACGGCCGCCCCGGCGGTACCGACGATGGCCACGGCCTTGTTGGTACCGAGGACGGTGGCGGGGTGGGCGTTCGGCAGGCCGAGCAGGAGCGCGGGCAGGAGCAGCAGGCCGCCGCCGCCCACCACCGCGTCGATCCAGCCGGCGGCGGCCGCGGCCACGCACAGGACGACGATCATGGTCGTTGATATGTCAGGCACGACCTGACCCTATGGAGCTGTTGGGTGCAGTGGGCATCAATCTCCGGAAAGTTGCGCAAAGGTTGAGCTTTGCCGGGCCGGCACCCGGTCCGGGGCCACCGGAGCCGCCGGGTCCACGGCCGCCGTCAGCACGGTCGCGGCCGGCGCGGCCCGTACCGGCGAGGGACGCCGCGGCCTGCGGTGCCGGGCCCCGTAGCCGGCGAGCAGGCCGGACAGGTGCGCGGCGGTGGCGAACAGCGCGTCGGGCCGGGCCGAGGGCCGTACCTGCGCCGCCCGGAGCAAGGTCACCACCCCCGCACCGCCCAGCATCCCGCCCCTCACCCGCACCACCGCATCTCGCACACGGAGCACGCCAAGGGCGCGAACGGCGGCCCTGATGATCCTTGAGGCCGCCTTGAGGGAGGCCTCACCGACCCTTGACCCCGGCGCTGAGGTCGGCGTTCCGTCCGGGTAACAGAGGCGATGTCGTGGGGAAACAGCGGCCGCGCACGCTCGTGGCATGACCTCGGACAAGCGTGTGGTGGTGATCGGCGGCGGCCTCGCGGGCCTACGGCTCGCGCAACGGCTCGGCCCGGCCGCTGCGGTGACCGTCCTCGGCGAGGAGACCCACGTGCCGTACAACCGGGTCCTGCTCGCCGAGGTCCTCGCGGGCCGGTACGCACCGGAGGTGACGGCCCTGCCGGCACCCGGCCCGGCGCTGCGGCGGGGGGTCCGGGCGGTACGCGTGGACCGCGCCGAGCGGGCCGTGCACTGCGACGACGGCACGGTGGCCCGGTACGACACGCTGGTACTGGCCACCGGTTCGAACGCGGTGCTCCCGCCGCTGCGCGGACTGTTCGAACCGGAAGGACGGGACCTCCCCGACGGGGTGCACGCCTTCCGCACGATGGACGACTGCCTGGCGCTCTCGGCGGCCGTACGGCCCGGGGCCCGTGTGGTGGTGATCGGCGGGGGCCTGCTGGGCGTCTCGGCGACCCGTGCGCTCGCCGCGCGGGGCGCGCAGGTGGTCCTCGCCCAGCAGGGCGAGCGGCTGATGGAACGCCAGCTCGACGCGGAGGCATCCGCCCTGCTGCACACCCACCTGACCGCACTCGGCGTCGAGATCCACACGGAATGCCGGGTCCGCGGCCTGCTCACGACGAGTTCGCCCACTGCTCCGCTGCCGGGGCTCCGCCCCGTCCCCCGCGCCTCGAACGCCGGCGGGGCCGATTCTTC
>NZ_JBGBPT010000022.1:17062-109105 GCF_041106355.1 Streptomyces sp. BF23-19
GGCCCCGCCGGCCTTCGAGGACGGCGGGTCCGGTATTTCAGCCCGTCCGGCGTTTGAGGACCGGGTCCGGGCGGAGCCCGGGAAGCGGCGGCGCGGAACGGAAACCCCGCGCCAGGTCACCGGGGTCGAACTCGCCGACGGCTACCGCCTCGACGCCGATCTCGTCGTCCTCGCCTGCGGCGTACGCCCCCGCACCGGCCTCGCCCGGGCCGCCGGGCTGGACGTCCGCACCGGCATCGTGGTCGACGACCACCTCCGCACCAGCGACCCCCGCATCCACGCCATCGGCGACTGCGCCGAGCACGCCGGCCAGGTGTACGGCCTCGCGGGCGCCGCCCTGGAACAGGCCGACGCCCTGGCCGCACTCCTCACCGGCGAGCCCACGCAGTACACCGGCACCCGGGCCCTCACCCGCCTCACCCTCACCGCCGACGGGGACCGCACCCTCGATCTCGCCGCCTTCGGCGAGACCACCGCCCTCCCCGGCGACGACGTGGTCCGGCTCGCCGACGCCACCCGCCGCACCTACCGCAAGGTCGTCCTGCGGGGCGACCGCCTCGTCGGCGGCGTACTGCTCGGCGAGCTCTCCACCGTGGGGGCCCTCGCCCGCACCTGGGAGGGCGAGGAATCACCGCACGACCTGTTCCACCTGCTCACCGACGACGGAGGCCACTGACATGACCGAGCCCCTGCCCACGATCGTGCTCATCGGGCACGGCATGGTCGGCCAGCGCTACCTCGAAGCACTCGCCGAGCGCGGGGTCACCGCCACGCACCGGATCACCGTGCTCTGCGAGGAGCCCCGGCCCGCCTACGACCGCGTGCACCTGACCTCGTACTTCTCCGGCAGCACCGCCGAGGACCTGTCCATGACACCCGCCGGGTTCATGGAGCAGCACGGCATCGACCTCCACCTCGACGACCCCGCCGAGCACATCGACCGGGTCGCCCGTACGGTCACCTCCCGGTCCGGGCAGGTGTTCCCGTACGACGTCCTGGTGCTGGCCACCGGCAGCTACCCCTTCGTGCCGCCGGTCCCGGGCAAGGACGCCCCCGGTTGCTTCGTCTACCGCACGATCGAGGACCTGCTCGCGATCGAGGAGTACGCGAAGACCAGGAGTTCCGGCGCGGTCGTCGGCGGTGGTCTCCTCGGGCTGGAGGCCGCCGGCGCCCTCCAGGGGCTGGGCCTGGCCACCCGTGTCGTCGAGTTCGCCCCGCGCCTGATGCCCGTACAGGTCGACGAGGGCGGCGGCGCGGCCTTGCTGCGCACCATCGAGTCCATGGGGCTGACCGTCCACACCGGCGTCGGCACCCAGGAGGTGGTGATCGGCGACGACGGCCACGTCAGCGGCATGCGGCTGTCCGACGGCTCGGTCGTCGACACCGACCTCGTCGTCTTCTCCGCCGGCGTCCGCCCCCGCGACCAGTTGGCCCGCGACGCCGGACTGGACGTCGGCGAGCGCGGTGGCATCGCGGTCGACGCCCGCTGCCGCACCTCCGACGCGCACGTCTACGCCATCGGCGAGTGCGCCCTCGCCGTCGACGGCCGCGTCTACGGTCTGGTGGCCCCCGGCTACGAGATGGCCGAGACGGCCGCCGACGATCTGCTGGGCCGCGAGAAGGAGTTCACCGGAGCCGACCTCTCCACCAAGCTCAAGCTCCTCGGCGTGGACGTGGCCTCCTTCGGCGACGCCCACGGCACCACCCCGAACAGCCTCGACGTCGTCTGGTCCGACTCCCGCTCCGGGGTCTACAAGAAGCTGGTCGTCTCCCCCGACGGCGTTCTCCTCGGCGGGGTGCTGGTCGGCGACGCGGACTCCTACGGCCTGCTGCGCCCGCTCACCGGAAGCGTCCCGCCCGTCGCCCCCGAGCAGTTGGTGCTGCCCGCCGGGGTCGGCGCCCCGGTCGCGCTCGGCCCGTCCGCGCTCCCCGACCACGCGGTGATCTGCTCCTGCCACAACGTCACCAAGAAGGCCATCGCCGCCTGCGCCACCCTCGCCGAGGTCAAGAAGTGCACCAAGGCGGGCACCGGCTGCGGCAGTTGCGTCAAGGTGATCGGACAACTGCTGCCCGCCGCCACCGACAAGGGGCTGTGCGGCTGCTTCCCCTTCACCCGGGCCGAGCTCTACGAGATCGTCCGCACCCGCCGGTTGACCTCGTACGAGGAGATCCTCGACGGGCACGGCCGGCCGGAGGCCCGCGGCGGCGAGGGCTGCGAGGTCTGCAAGCCCACCGTCGGCTCGATCATCGCCTCGCTCGCCCCGACCCTCGGCGCGAGCGGCTACGTCCTGGACGGGGAGCAGGCCGCCCTCCAGGACACCAACGACCACTTCCTCGCGAACATGCAGCGCAACGGCTCCTACTCGGTCGTCCCGCGCATCCCCGGCGGTGAGATCACCCCCGACAAGCTGATCGTGATCGGCGAGGTGGCCCGCGACTTCGGCCTCTACACGAAGATCACCGGCGGGCAGCGGATCGACCTCTTCGGGGCGAGCGTGGACCAGCTCCCGCGGATCTGGGCGCGGCTCGTCGACGCCGGGTTCGAGTCCGGGCACGCGTACGGGAAGGCCCTGCGCACGGTGAAGTCCTGCGTGGGGCAGACCTGGTGCCGCTACGGGGTCCAGGACAGCGTCCGGATGGCCATCGATCTGGAGCTGCGCTACCGGGGGCTGCGCTCCCCGCACAAGCTCAAGTCGGCTGTCTCCGGCTGCGCCCGCGAGTGCGCGGAGGCACAGAGCAAGGACTTCGGCGTCATCGCGACGGCGAGTGGCTGGAACCTGTACGTGGGCGGCAACGGCGGGGCCACCCCGCGCCACGCCGACCTGCTGGCCCAGGACCTGTCGGACGCGGAACTGGTCCGCCTGATCGACCGGTTCCTGATGTTCTACATCCGCACCGCCGACCGGCTGGAGCGGACGTCCACCTGGCTGGAGCGGCTGGAGGGGGGCCTGGCCCACCTGCGGGACGTGGTCGTGCACGACTCGCTCGGGCTGTGCGCGGAGCTGGAGTCCCTGATGGCCGACCACGTGGCGCACTACCGGGACGAATGGGCCGAGACGCTCCAGGATCCGGAGCGGCTGCGCCGGTTCGTGTCCTTCGTCAACGCGCCCGGCGCCCCCGACCCGACCGTGAAGTTCGTCCCCGAGCGTGACCAGGTCAAGCCCGACCTGGCCGTCCTGACCATAGGAGGAGCCGTCCGATGACCGTGGAACTGCAGGTTGCGCAGGGCTGGCTGACGGTGTGCGAGCTGTCCTCGCTGATCCCCGGGCGCGGGGTGGCGGCGCTGCTGCCCGACGGGAGCCAGGCCGCGGTGTTCGTCGACCGCGCGGGGCGCCCGTACGCCATCGGCAACCAGGACCCCTTCACCGGGGCGCAGGTGCTCTCGCGCGGGCTGGTGGGGACGGCCGGGGGCCGGCCCTTCGTGGCCTCCCCACTGCTCAAGCAGCGCTTCGACCTGGAGTCGGGGCGCTGCCTGGACGACGAGGAGACGGCGGTGCGGACCTATCCGGTGCGGACCGCCGTGACCTCGTGACCTCATGACCTCGTGACCGCGGGGTGGTGCGTGATCAGCTCTGGACCATCGACGGGTCCATCCACATGATCTCCCAGGTGTGGCCGTCGAGGTCGTCGAAGGCACGGCCGTACATGACGCCGTGGTCCTGGGCGGGGCGGGGTTCGGTGGCGCCGGCCGCCAAGGCCCCGTCCACCAGCTCGTCGACCGCGGTGCGGCTCTCGGCGCTCAGACAGATCAGCACCTCGGACGTCTTCGTCGCGTCCGCGATCTCCTTGTGGGTGAAGTCCTTGTAGCGGGCCTCGGTCAGGAGCATCGCGACGATGGTGTCGCTGATGACCATCGAGGCGCAGTTCTCGTCGGTGAACTGGGCGTTGAAGGAGTAGCCCAGCTTGCTCCAGAAGGTCTTGCTGGCCTCCAGGTCCTTGACCGGCAGGTTGACGAAGATCATGGTGGCGGACATCGAGGTCTCTCTTCTCTCGTGTGCGGTGCTTTCGAGAGGTAGACCGCGGGTCCCCGGAAGAATCATCGCTCCTCGCGAACTTTTTTCGATTTTTCTTTCCGGACCACGAAACCGCAGGTCAGGCAAGTGTCCGTCGAGCGGTCGCTCATGCGTCACGGGGAGTTGGGGCCACGGCAACTGGCGCCTCCTAGGTTCCTCCACGCGTGCGCCCCCGCGTCCGACCGGCCGCGGGGCCTTCCTCCCACAGGAGTGACCGTGGAACGTCGTACCTTCCTGCGCGGTGCGGTGATCGGTTCGTCGGCCGCCGCCTTCGGCGGCACGTTGATGCACGGGGCCGCCTACGCCGCCCCCGCCCAGCCCGGTGCCGGACCCTACGGGGCGCTCGGCGCGGCCGACGCCAACGGCATCATGCTCCCCAGCGGTTTCACCAGCCGGGTCATCGCCCGCTCGGGCCAGACCGTCAGCGGTACCTCGTACACCTGGCACAGCGCCCCCGACGGCGGTGCCTGTTTCGTCGACGGTTCGGGCTGGATCTACGTGTCCAACTCGGAGATCAACCCCTCCGGCGGCGCGAGCGCGGTGAAGTTCAACTCCTCCGGCACCGTCACCGGCGCCTATCGGATCCTCTCCGACACCCGGCAGAACTGCGCGGGCGGCAAGACCCCCTGGAACACCTGGCTGTCCTGCGAGGAGGTCGACCGCGGCTTCGTCTACGAGACCGACCCGTACGGGGTGAACGCGGCCGTGCAGCGCCCCGCGATGGGCCGGTTCAAGCACGAGGCGGCCGCCGCCGACCCGGTGCGCCAGGTGATCTACCTGACCGAGGACGAGACCAGCGGCTGCTTCTACCGCTTCATCCCGACCACCTGGGGCAACCTCTCCTCCGGCACGCTGCAGGTCCTGAAGGCCGGCACCGCCACCTCGGGCTCCTTCACCTGGCAGAACGTCCCGGACCCGGACGGCTCGCCGACCGCGACCCGCAGCCAGGTCTCGGGCTCGAAGAAGTTCAACGGCGGCGAGGGTTGCCACTACGCCAACGACACCGTCTGGTTCACCACGAAGGGCGACAACCGGGTCTGGCAGCTGAACCTCACGAACAGCACGTACGAGCTGGCCTACGACGACTCGCTCGTGCCCGGCGGCGCGGCCCCGCTGACCGGCGTCGACAACGTCACCGGCTCCTCGTACGGCGACCTGTACGTCGCCGAGGACGGCGGCAACATGGAGATCTGCGTGATCACCCCGGACGACGTGGTGGCGCCCTTCCTGCGGATCACCGGCCAGTCCTCCTCCGAGATCACCGGCCCGGCCTTCTCCCCCGCCGGCAACCGGCTCTACTTCTCCAGCCAGCGCGGCACGAGCGGCAGCTCCTCCGGCGGCATCACCTACGAGGTGACCGGCCCCTTCCGCGTCTGAGCCCCGCTCCTCCAGCCCCGCCGGCGTTCGAGGCGCGGGGGCCCGGGGCAGCGCCCCCGCAACGGACCGGCACCCGCACAACCGACCGCACCCCCCACGGGCAACCCCGCAGGGGGTGCGGCGGCCGCGTCACGAGGCCACGGCCCCACCCTTCAACAGCGCGGCCCCCAGCGGCGTCACGGTGTGCAGCACCGCGTTCCCCCGCCGCAGCGTGGTCACCAGCCCCGCCTCCCGCATCACACACGCGTGCTGGCTCGCGGAGGCCAGCGAGACCCCGGCCCGGCGGGCCAGCTCGCTGGTGGTCGCCCCGTCCCCTATGGCCCGCAGCACGACCGAGCGGGTGTGCCCGACCAGCTTGCCCAGGGTGCGCTGGCGCTGCTCCTCCACGGGCCGCGCCGCCTCACCCCCCGCCGGCGCCGAGGCCAGCTGCGCGGCGGCCGGGTAGACCAGCACCGGCGGCAGCTCCGGATCGTGCAGGGTCACCGCGGTGCGCCGGCAGAAGAAGGACGGCTGGAGCAGCAGCCCGCGGCCCCGCAGCCGTACGTCACGGTCCACGGGGTAATCGCATTCCAGCACCGGAGCCCGCCAGCGCAGCATCGGCGGCAGCGAGTCCAGCAGTTCGTCCGCGCCGCCGTCCAGCAGGGCCCGGCCGCGCGCGGCGCGCTCGGCCTCGATCTGGGCCTGGATATGCGTCCAGTACGGCTCCACGGCGGCCCGGTGGTACGCGCGGAGCTCGCCCATGAGCCGCGGCAGCTGCTTGTCACCGCCGTCCATGAACTCCCGTAGCCGCGGCGTCATCGGCGCTCCGGCGCCCAGCAGCTGCAGCTCGCGCCGCATGCGCTCGGGACGGATCCCGCGCAGCGCGTCGAGGCCCACGTCCCACCCGTACTGCCCCTCCACAGGGGTCAAGAAATCGGGGAAATAACCACGACTCGGTATGAGCATACCGAGCGTGCGTGTTTCACTATTCAACCTGCTCCGGGTTTCCGTACGCCATTCACCGAACAACCGGGCATCGCGCCGGTCTCTTAAGCGGTGAAAGCTCAGAATCGTTTCCCACAACGCATCGGGACGCCCTGCCATCCGTACGCGTGCCAGGTCCACTCCAGTGAAATGGATACGCAGCACCGAACCCCCACCTGTGCAACCGCAATCCCCCCGCTCCATGAGTATGCACGCCGTCACACGTTGTCACCACGCCCTTTCGGCCACAGTTGAAACCCCTTTCGGCGGGGGCGTGACAACCGAAATCCTGTACTCCGCCGGGCACACTCCGGTGCGACCGAAACGCTCCGCGAAGGCCGTGGGGGGCTTTGCGGGGCCTGGCGGTCGGTCGCACCGGGAAGCGCCGACGTGCCCGGCAGAATGACAGCGGCGGTGGACGGGTGGGGATCCGTCCACCGCCCGCTGGCGTAAAGACTTGTTGAACAACAAAAATAGGCGCGCCCGCCCCCGGGCAGTCAGGGAACCCGGGGACAGGCGCGGTCTATGGGGCCCTTGGAGGGCCAGGGGTCAGCGGCTGTCGCTGCCCTTCGCCTCGGCGGCGGCACGGCCGGCCTCCAGGCGCGCCACCGGAATCCGGAAGGGCGAGCAGGAGACGTAGTCGAGGCCGACCTCGTGGAAGAAGTGGACCGACTCGGGGTCGCCACCGTGCTCGCCGCAGACGCCGAGCTTGAGGTCGGGGCGGGTGGCCCGGCCCTGCTTGACCGCGTGGCGCACGAGGGAGCCGACGCCGTCCTTGTCGATGGTCTCGAAGGGCGAGACCCCGAAGATGCCCTTCTCCAGGTAGGCGGTGAAGAAGCTGGCCTCGACGTCGTCGCGGGAGAAGCCCCACACCGTCTGGGTCAGGTCGTTCGTGCCGAAGGAGAAGAACTGCGCGGCCTCGGCGATCTGGGCGGCCGTCAGGGCGGCGCGCGGCAGCTCGATCATCGTGCCGATGCTCAGCTTGAGGTTGGTGCCGGTGGCGGCCTCGACCTCGGCGATGACCTGGA
The DNA here is from genome assembly GCF_041106355.1 of Streptomyces sp. BF23-19. Classification (NCBI taxonomy): domain Bacteria; kingdom Bacillati; phylum Actinomycetota; class Actinomycetes; order Kitasatosporales; family Streptomycetaceae; genus Streptomyces; species Streptomyces sp. BF23-19. The sequence goes on from NZ_JBGBPT010000022.1 coordinate 24,444, forward strand.
CGGCCTCGTCGCGGACGATCTCCAGCTCCTGGACGGTGCCGACGAGCGGGACCATGATCTCGGCGCGCGGGTCACCCTTGGCGTTCTTGCGCTCGGCGGCGGCCTCGGCGATCGCCCGGACCTGCATCTTGAACAGGCCGGGGATGACCAGGCCGAGGCGGACACCGCGCAGACCCAGCATCGGGTTCTGCTCGTGCAGCTTGTGCACGGCCTGGAGCAGGCGCAGGTCGTTCTCGTTGGCGTCCTTGCGGGACTCGGCGAGGGCGACGCGGACCGACAGCTCGGTGATGTCGGGCAGGAACTCGTGCAGCGGCGGGTCCAGGAGGCGGACGGTGACGGGCAGGCCGTCCATCGCCTCGAAGAGCTCGACGAAGTCCTTCTTCTGCAGCGGCAGGAGGGCACTGAGTGCCGCCTCGCGCTCTTCGTCGGTGTCCGCGAGGATCAGTCGCTCCACGAGTTCACGGCGCTCGCCGAGGAACATGTGCTCGGTGCGGCACAGGCCGATGCCCTGGGCGCCGAAGCGGCGGGCACGCAGCGCGTCCTCGGCGTTGTCGGCGTTGGCGCGCACCCGCAGGCGGCGGACGCGGTCCGCGTAGGCCATGATCCGGTGCACGGCGGCGACGAGCTCGTCGGCGTCGTCGGCGCCGGCGTGCATGCGGCCCTCGAAGTATTCGACGACCGGGGACGGTACGACGGGTACCTCACCGAGGTAGACCTTGCCGGTGGAGCCGTCGATGGAGACGACGTCGCCCTCTTCGATGACCGTCTCGCCGACCGTCATGCGGCGGCGCTTGGTGTCGACGTCGAGCTCCTCGGCGCCGCAGACACAGGTCTTGCCCATGCCGCGGGCGACGACGGCGGCGTGCGAGGTCTTGCCGCCGCGCGAGGTCAGGATGCCCTCGGAGGCGATCATGCCGTCCAGGTCGTCCGGGTTGGTCTCGCGGCGGATCAGGATGACCTTCTCGCCGGAGCGGGACCACTTGACGGCCGTGTACGAGTCGAAGACGGCCTTGCCGACCGCCGCGCCCGGGGAGGCGGCGATACCGCGGCCGAGCAGCGCGGTCTTCGCGTCCTCGTCGAAGCGCGGGAACATCAGCTGCGCCAGCTGGTGACCGGTGACGCGCTGGAGGGCCTCGGCCTCGGTGATCAGGCCCTGGTCCACGAGCTGCGTGGCGATGCGGAAGGCCGCACCCGCCGTGCGCTTGCCGACGCGGGTTTGGAGCATCCACAGCTGGCCGCGCTCGATGGTGAACTCGATGTCGCAGAGATCCTTGTAGTGGTTCTCCAGCGTCGTCATGGTCGTCATGAGCTGGTCGTACGAGGCCTTGTCGATGGTCTCCAGGTCCGCGAGCGGCACCGTGTTGCGGATACCCGCGACGACGTCCTCGCCCTGGGCGTTCTGGAGGTAGTCGCCGTAGACGCCCGCGTGGCCGCTGGCGGGGTCGCGGGTGAAGGCGACGCCGGTGCCGGAGTCGGGGCCGAGGTTGCCGAAGACCATGGAGCAGACGTTGACCGCGGTGCCCAGGTCGCTCGGGATGCGCTCCTGGCGGCGGTAGAGCTTGGCACGGTCGGTGTTCCACGAGTTGAAGACGGCCTCGACGGCGAGGTCGAGCTGCTCGCGGGCGTCCTGCGGGAAGTCGCGGCCGGCCTGCTTGGCGACGATCTTCTTGAAGCGGGTGACGAGCTTCTTCAGGTCGGCGGCGTCGAGGTCGGTGTCGACGGTGACCTTCTTGGCGGCCTTGGCCTCGTCGAGGGCTTCCTCGAAGAGCTCGCCGTCGACGTCCAGCACGGTCTTGCCGAACATCTGGATGAGGCGGCGGTACGAGTCCCACGCGAAGCGCTCGTTACCGGCCTGGGCGGCGAGGCCCTTCACGGAGTCGTCGGAAAGACCGATGTTCAGGACGGTGTCCATCATGCCGGGCATCGAGAACTTCGCACCGGAGCGCACGGAGACCAGCAGCGGGTCGTCCGACTGTCCGAGCTTCTTGCCCATCTTCGCCTCGAGGGCCGCAAGGTGGGCGCTGACCTCTTCGCGCAGCTCGGCGGGGGCCGTGCCGCTCTCGAGGTAGACCTTGCAGGCCTCGGTGGTGATGGTGAAGCCGGGAGGGACCGGCAGACCCAGGTTGGTCATCTCGGCGAGGTTGGCACCCTTGCCGCCGAGAAGGTCCTTGAGGTCGCGGTTGCCCTCGGTGAAGTCGTAGACGAACTTCTGATCTTTGTTTTCCGACACGGGTCTCGACTCCTCGAGGCTCGGTGGCTGCCCTGACGGCCAGGAACATACCCAGATCGAAGGCTTCTGGGTACGTCCACTTGGTCGTCATACGGCTGTAACCACCCGTGCGCCAGCAGATCGAAAGTAACTCATGGGTAATCAGAAAGTACGAACAGCCTTCACATCCCGAAGGATGAGGGGGCTCCTGAGGCCTGATCACGCTCGGATGAGCGATCATCGATACATTTGCCTTCAAGTATTGAACGCACAAAGGGTGGCACCCAGTGCCACCCTTTGAAAGTCTTACCCGTGACTTCTGTGCTCATCTGAGCGAAACCCTTCCCATGCGTGGCGTATATCACGCACCACGGAGGGCGATTTGTCAGCCTCCGGAGGTGTCCAGTTCAGCGTCCTCGCTCACACCGGCGCAGTCGTACGGGTCCTTCAGCCAGCCGTCCGGCAGGACAACTCGGTTGTTTCCGGACGTCCGACCACGAGGCCCGTCCGCGCTCTCCGGCCATGCTTGATCCAGATCGAGCTCGCTCAGATGAGCGTCCAGTTCGGCCAGGGAGGAGGTGACCGCGAGCTTCTTGCGCATCTCGGAGCCCACCGAGAAGCCCTTGAGGTACCAGGCCACGTGCTTACGGAAGTCGATCACCCCGCGCGCCTCGTCGCCGATCCACTCCCCCAGCAGCTGGGCGTGGCGGTGCATGGTGGTGGCCACCTCGCGCAGGGTGGGCTTGTGGAAGTCCTCGGGGCGCCCCTCGAAGGCCGCCACCAGGTCGTTGAACAGCCACGGCCGCCCCAGGCAGCCACGGCCCACGACCACGCCGTCGCAGCCGGTCTCGCGGACCATGCGCAGCGCGTCCTCGGCACACCAGATGTCGCCGTTTCCGAGCACGGGGATCTCCGGCACGTGCTCCTTGAGCCGCGCGATGGCGTCCCAGTCGGCGGTGCCGCCGTAGTGCTGGGCGGTGGTACGGCCGTGCAGGGCTATGGCGGTGACGCCCTCCTCGACGGCGATCCGGCCCGCGTCGAGGTAGGTGAGGTGGTCGTCGTTGATGCCCTTGCGCATCTTCATGGTGACCGGCAGGTCACCGGCGCCGGCGACGGCCTCGCGCAGGATCGCGCGCAGCAGGTTGCGCTTGTACGGGAGGGCCGAGCCGCCGCCCTTGCGGGTCACCTTGGGGACGGGGCAGCCGAAGTTGAGGTCGATGTGGTCGGCGCGGTCCTCTTCGACGATCATGCGGACCGCCTTGCCGACCGTGGTCGGGTCCACCCCGTACAGCTGAATCGAGCGAGGCTTCTCGGTCTCGTCGAAGTGGATCAGCTGCATGGTCTTCTCGTTGCGCTCGACCAGGGCGCGGGTCGTGATCATCTCGCTCACGAACAGCCCCTTGCCACCCGAGAACTCCCGGCAGAGGGTACGGAACGGGGCATTGGTGATGCCGGCCATGGGCGCGAGCACCACCGGGGGCTGCACGGTGTGCGGGCCGATCGCGAGAGGCGGAGGGAGCGTGGTCATCCGCCCATTGTCCCGCATGCCGAGGGGGTGGGGGGGACGTAGCATCGGCGCATGATCGAGCCGAGTCCCCGGCAGCGCATGCTCGTCCTCGCGATCTGCTGCATGAGCCTGCTGATCGTCAGCCTCGACAACACCGTGCTCAACGTCGCTCTGCCCTCGATGCGCCGCGACCTGGACGCCTCGGTCGCGGGGCTGCAGTGGAGCATCGACGCCTACACCCTCGTGCTGGCCTCGCTGCTGATGCTCGCGGGCTCGACGGCGGACCGGATCGGGCGCCGCAAGGTGTTCGTGGCCGGTCTGGTGGCCTTCACCGGCGGCTCGCTGCTCTGCTCGCTGGCCCCCAGCCTCAACTGGCTCATCGTCTTCCGGATGGTTCAGGCGGTCGGCGGCGCGATGCTCAACCCGGTGGCGATGTCGATCATCACCAACACCTTCACCGATCCCGCCGAGCGGGCCCGGGCCATCGGCGTGTGGGGTGCGGTCGGGGGCATCTCCATGGCGGCCGGCCCCTTGATCGGCGGGGTGCTGGTGGACTCCGTGGGCTGGCGCTCGATCTTCCTGATCAACCTGCCGATCGGGCTGGCGGCGTTCGCGCTGACCCTGCGGCACATCACCGAGTCCAGGGCGGCCCGGCCGCGCCGCCCGGACCCGCTGGGCCAGGTGCTGGTCATCGCCCTGCTGGGCAGTCTGACGTACGGGATCATCGAGGCGCCGGCCGCTGGCTGGCGCTCACCGCTGATCCTGGGGTGCGCGGTGGTGGCCGTCGCCGCGTTCGTGGGGCTGCTGATCCACGAGCCCCGCTGCGAGGAACCGCTGATCGATCTGCGGTTCTTCCGGAGCGCGCCCTTCAGCGGGTCGACCGTGATCGCGATCAGCGCCTTCGCCGGCCTGGCCGGTTTCCTCTTCCTGAACACGCTGTACCTCCAGGACGTACGGGGGCTCAGCGCCCTGCACGCCGGGCTCTACATGCTGCCGATGGCCGGCCTGACCGTCCTGTTCGCGCCGCTGGCCGGGCGACTGGTGGGCAGCCGTGGGCCGCGGATCTGCCTGCTGATCGCGGGCGTGGCGATGGCGTCGAGCGGGCTGCTGTTCGCCCTGTTCGAGGCCGAGACGTCCAACCCGCTGCTGTTCACCGGGTACATGCTGTTCGGGCTCGGCTTCGGCATGGTGAACGCGCCGATCACCAATACGGCGGTGTCCGGGATGCCCCGCTCCCAGGCCGGGGTCGCGGCCGCCATCGCCTCCACCAGCCGACAGACCGGCGGCACCCTGGGAGTGGCGGTGATCGGCTCGGTGCTGGCGGCCGGGCTGGCGAACGGCTCCGATTTCTCCGGGGCCGCCCAGCCGGCCTGGTGGATCATCACGATCTGCGGGCTGGTCGTCCTGATCGTGGGCGCGGCGACGAGCGGAGCGTGGGCCCGGGCGACGGCGGAACGGACCGCCCGCACCCTGGAGGAGTCGGTCGGCGCCGCCACGACGACGACGGGTTCGCCGCGCGGCTAGGTCGTCTCTTTCGGATCTTGTCGGCCGAGCCCGCGTTGTCCAGTGCCGTGCATCGCAAGGCGGAGGGGCTCCCTTGTACCGGACGTACTCGGGTGCTCCGACAACGCCGCGAGGTGCGGTGCCGGACAACGCGGGCCCGGCAAGATCCGAAAGAGACGGCCCAAGGCTGGCCCTTCCGGATCCTGCCGGGCGGCTACTCGCCGCAGTTGAAGTCCTCGGCCGAGGTGTTGACCCGGTCGAGGAGGCCGCGCAGGAGTTCGCGCTCGGCGGCCGACAGACCCGCGAAGATGCCGCTCTCGACCTCGTCGAGGGCGGTGTTCGTCTTGCGGAGGGCCGCTTCGCCCGCGTCGGTGATGGCCACGTTGTGCCGGCGACGGTCGGCCGGGTCCCGGCGACGCTCGGCCAGGCCCTCGCCCTCCAGGTCGTTCAGGATCCCGACGAGCACGCTCGGGTCCACCACCAGCCGCTCCGCGAGCGCCCGCTGGCTGATGGGGCCGCCCTCCAGGTGCATCAGCGTCATCGCGTGCCGCGGGGTGAGCCCGGCCGCGCCGAGTGCTCGCTTCATCCGCGTCTGGGTGACCGATCCGTGCCAGGCCAGCAGCAGGCCCAGCCGCTGGGGAGGGTGCGGTCCGTCCTGATCTGCCGTCATGGTCCACATCGTAGCAACCAGGAAATGATTGCGTTCAAGATATCGTTGATGTTATTCAATGATTTCGCATCATCGACCGTTGGAGATCTTCATGTTCGTCGCCTACGCCGTCGTCGGCGTCCTGCTCGCCCTCGCCCTCACCGCCTCGGCCACCTTCACCCTCCAGCGCAACGACCAGGTCGTCGCGAACATGCAGAAGGTCCAGGTCCCGGACTCGTGGCTGCCACGCCTGGCCACGCTCAAGGCCGCGGGCGCGATCGGCCTGGTCGTCGGCCTGTGGGTGACGCCGCTCGGCGTGGCCGCGGCGGCCGGCGTGACCCTCTACTTCATCGGCGCGGTCATCACCCACCTCCGGGCCAAGAACTACGAGCTGGCACCGGCGGCCGTTCTGACCCTGGTCTCGACGGCCGCCCTGACGCTGCGGATCCTCGCCTGACACTGACGAGTGACAGATATTGAAATCTGTCACTCTTCATGCCATTCTCGTTCCATGACGAAGAACGAGAGCACCCACACCCGCGCCCACACCCACACCGGCACGACCGCCGATCGCAGCACCCTCGGCACCCTCGGCAGCACCGGCCCCACCGTCTTCCGGCTGGGGCTGGGCTGCATGGGGATGTCCGCCCTCTACGGGGAGGCGGACCGCGCCGAATCCATCGCGACCATCCACGCCTACCTGGACGCCACCCCCGACGGCACGCACCCACTGCTGGACACCGGCGACTTCTACGGCATGGGGCACAACGAACTGCTGATCAACGAGGCTCTGCGCACGGCGCCCGCCGAGGCCCGCGAGCGGGCGCTGACCAGCGTCAAGTTCGGTGCGCTGCGTACGGTCGAGGGCGGCTTCACCGGTTACGACGGACGGCCGGAGGCCGTCAAGAACTTCCTGGCCTATTCGCTCCAGCGGCTCGGCCGGGACCACATCGACATCTACCGGATCGCGCGTGTGGACCCGGACGTGCCGATCGAGGAGACCGTCGGGGCCATCGCCGAGGCGGTGGAGGCGGGGCACGTGCGCCACATCGGCCTCTCCGAGGTCGGTGCCGACACCCTGCGCCGAGCCGCCGCCGTGGCCCCCATCTCCGACCTCCAGATCGAGTACTCGCTGATCTCCCGCGGCATCGAGGCCGAGATCCTGCCGACCGCCCACGAGCTCGGCATCGGGATCACGGCGTACGGGGTGCTGTCCCGCGGCCTGATCAGCGGCCACTTCACCCGCGACCGCGCACTGGCCCCGGGCGACTTCCGCGGCATGAGCCCCCGCTTCCAGGGCGACAACCTCGACCGGAACCTCGATCTGGTGGAGGCGCTGCGCAAGGTGGCCGAGGGCAAGGGCGTGAGCGTCGCCCAGACCGCGATCGCCTGGGTGCTCGCGCAGGGGCCGCGACACGGGGTCGACATCGTGCCGCTGGTGGGAGCCCGGCGCCGGGACCGACTCGCCGAGGCACTGGGTGCCATGGACGTCTCCCTCGACGCCGCCGACCTGGCCGCCGTGGAAGAGGCCGTCCCGGCCGGCGCCGCGGCCGGGGAGAGGTACCCGGCGGCCCAGATGGCCCACCTCGACAGCGAGCACTGAGCTGACGGTACGGTCGTACCCATGCCCCCCGCTGCTGCCGAGCCCCTGACTCCCGAGCGCATCCTCGCGACCACCGAGGAGGTGCTGCGCCGCTTCGGTCCCACGAAGGCGACCGTGGTGGACGTGGCCCGCGCCCTGGGTGTCAGCCACGGCAGCGTGTACCGGCACTTCCCGTCGAAGGCGGCGCTGCGCGAGGCCGTCACGGACCGCTGGCTCGCCCGGAGCGTGGTCATGCTGGAGGAGATCGCCTCGGCTCCCACCGGGAGTGCCCCCTCCAAGCTGGAGGCGTGGCTGGAGGCCCTCTTCGAGGCCAAGCGCCACAAGGCGGGCGACGACCCGGAACTGTTCGCCACCTACACCGTGCTGCTCGCCGAGAACAGCGGCGTGGTCGACGCGCACCTCACCGAGCTGATCGACCAGCTGGGCCGGATCATCGCCGAGGGTGTCGCCGCGGGCTCGCTCGCCGCCGACGACGTTCCGGCGGCCGCGCGTGCGGTCTTCGACGCCACCGGCCGCTTCCACGATCCGCAGTACGCGGCCGACTGGCTCTCGCCGACGATCATCACCGAGTTCGAGGCGGTCACCGCCCTCGTGATCCGGGGTCTGCGCGCCTGACGCGGGGCGGCCACCATCCGGAATCAGTCAGTCCGGAGAACTTGATGATCATTTTGGGTGCGTTCGGGTTGTTCGCGTCCCGTCAAAGTCTTTACGGTCCCCCTACCGCACCTCATCAGGCACGTCTCAGGGGGAACCATGTCCACTCCAGCAACTCACCACGCACGACCCGCGCCTCCGAAGCGCTCGGGCGGCGCCGCCGCCCTCGGCTGGATCCTGACCATCGGGTTCAACGTGGTCGCGCCGATCATCACGTACAACGTACTCACCAAGGACCACGGCTGGAGCGAGTTCTCCGCGCTACTGATCAGCAGCGCCTGGCCGGTGCTCGAAAGCGCCATCAGCCTGGCCTGGCGGCGCAAGCTCGACGAGTTCGCCGTCGTCACCCTGGTGTTCCTGGTGATCACCGCCGTCGTCTCGCTCGTCGGCGCGCACTCGGCCCGCGCCCTGCTCATCAAGGACTCGGGGGTCACCGGGCTGTTCGGGCTGCTCTGCCTGGCGACGCTGCTCGCGCCGCGGCCGCTGATGTTCTACTTCGGCCGCAAGTTCGCCACCGACGGCACCCCGGAGAGCACCGCGTGGTGGAACGGCCTGTGGCAGTACGAGGGCTTCCGCACCACCTTGACCCGGATGACCCTGGTGTGGGGCCTCGCGTACGTCGCCGAGGCCGCCGTCCGCGTCGTCCTCGCCTACACGCTGCCCACCAAGACCATGGTGGTGCTCAGCCCGATCATGATCTACGCGGTGCTGGGCGCCCTCGGCGTATGGACCGCCATGTACGGGAAGCGGTCCCAGGCCGAGGGCGAGCGCCGCGCGGCCGAGGCGGCGGCCGCCCGGACCGCAGCGACCACCTGACCGAGGCCCACCCCGCGAAAGACCGGTGGCCCGGTGCGCTGCGAGCGCACCGGGCCACCGGTCTTCGTACGGCAGGACCTAGCAGCCGAGCAGACGGCTGCCGAGGTAGGCCTGGATCTGGTCCAGGGAGACGCGCTCCTGCTTCATGGTGTCGCGCTCGCGCACGGTCACCGCGTTGTCGTCCAGGGTGTCGAAGTCGACGGTGACGCAGAACGGCGTACCGATCTCGTCCTGGCGACGGTAGCGGCGGCCGATGGCGCCCGCGTCGTCGAACTCGATGTTCCAGTTCTTGCGCAGGTCGGCGGCGAGGCCCTTGGCCTTCGGCGACAGCTGCGCGTTGCGGGACAGCGGCAGGACGGCGACCTTGATCGGGGCCAGGCGCGGGTCGAGGCGCATCACGGTGCGCTTCTCCATGACGCCCTTGGCGTTGGGGGCCTCGTCCTCGTTGTACGCGTCGAGCATGAAGGCGAGCATGGCGCGGTTGACACCGGCGGCCGGCTCGATGACGTACGGGGTGTAACGCTCACCCGACTCCTGGTCGTGGTAGGTGAGGTTCGCACCCGAGGCCGCGGAGTGGGCCTTGAGGTCGAAGTCGGTGCGGTTGGCGACGCCTTCGAGCTCCGAGAACTCGTTGCCACCGAAGTTGAAGCGGTACTCGATGTCGGCGGTGCGCTTCGAGTAGTGGGACAGCTTCTCCTTCGGGTGGTCGTACCAGCGGATGTTCTCCTCGCGGATGCCGAGGTCGCGGTACCAGTTCCACCGCTCCTGCATCCAGTACTCCTGCCACTGCTCGTCCTCGCCCGGCTTGACGAAGAACTCCATCTCCATCTGCTCGAACTCGCGGGTGCGGAAGATGAAGTTGCCCGGAGTGATCTCGTTGCGGAAGGACTTGCCCATCTGCGCGATGCCGAAGGGCGGCTTCTTGCGCGAAGTGGTCTGCACCACGGCGAAGTTGGTGAAGATGCCCTGGGCGGTCTCGGGGCGCAGGTACGCCTTCGAGCCGGTGTCCTGGGTCGGGCCGAGGTGGGTCTCCAGCATGCCGGAGAACTGCTTGGGCTCGGTGAACTGGCCCTTCACACCACAGTTGGGGCAGTTGACGTCGGCAAGACCATTGGCGGGCATACGGCCGTGCTTGGCCTCGTACGCCTCTTCAAGGTGGTCCGCGCGGTGGCGCTTGTGGCAGGAGGTGCACTCGGTCAGCGGGTCCGAGAAGGTGGCGACGTGGCCGGAGGCCACCCACACCTCGGGGGCCAGGATCACGGAGGAGTCGATACCGACGACGTCCTCACGCCCGGTGACCATCGCCTTCCACCACTGGCGCTTGATGTTCTCCTTGAGCTCGACACCGAGCGGGCCGTAGTCCCAGGCGGCCTTGGAGCCGCCGTAGATCTCACTGCACGGGAAAACGAAGCCACGGCGCTTGCTCAGGCTGACGATGGTTTCGATCTTGTCGGCGGCCACGGTGCTCTCTTCATTACGAGGACGAACGGCGAAGCCTTTAGATTACCGGCGCCCGCACCCCCCCTTTCAAATCGGTTCCCCTTCCAGGCCCGGCCACCCAGGCCTCCCACCTGCGTTTTTGACAATCGTTTCCATCTTTGATGAAAATGGATGTCATGAACGTACGCCGCCTCATACCCACCGCCGCCCTCGCCGGAGCCGTCGCCCTCGGCGCGACGGCCCTGACCGCCTGCTCCGGAGCCGCCGCCGGCACCGGTGGCGGCAACGACGGCAAGGTCGGCGTGACGGCGTCGTTCTACCCGATGGCCTTCCTCGCCGAGCAGATCGGCAAGGACCACGTGAAGGTCGACAGCCTGACCAAGCCCGGCGTCGAGCCGCACGACCTGGAGATCACCCCGAAGCAGACCGGGCAGCTCGGCGAGGCCGACGTGGTCCTCTACCTCAAGAGCCTGCAACCCGCCGTCGACAAGGCCGTCGCCCTGTCCGGCGTGAAGAACATCGTCGACGCCGCGACCCTCACGGAGCTGGAGGTCCACGGCTCCTCCGGCCACGACCACGGCGCCGAGGGCCACGCCGAGGGCGAGGGCCACGACCACGAACACGGCGAGGCCGGCCGGGACCCGCACGTCTGGCTCGACCCCGCCAAGTACGCGGAGATCGCCAAGGGAGTCGGCGCCGCCCTGGAGAAGGCCGACCCCGACCACGCGGCGGACTACAAGAAGAACACCGACGAGCTGGTCGGCAAACTGACCGCGCTGGACACGGAGTTCAAGGACGGCCTGAAGAACACGGCCTCCAGGACCTTCATCACCACCCACTCCGCCTTCGGCTACCTCGCCGAGCGCTACGGCCTCGACCAGGAGGCCATCTCCGGCGTCGACCCCGAGTCCGAGCCGAGCCCGGCCCGGATGAAGGAACTCCAGGGCCTCGCCAAGCAGGAGAATGTCTCCACCGTGTTCTTCGAGACCCTGGCCAGCGACAAGACGGCCAGGACCCTGGCGGCGGACACCGGCCTGAAGACCGACGTCCTGGACCCGCTCGAAGGAATCACCGACAAGTCCCAGGGCGCTGACTACTTCGAGGTCATGCGGTCCAACCTGAAGAACCTCCAGAAGGCGCTCGGAGCCAAGTAGATGACAGCAGCAACGGAGGCGCGAGCCATGCAGTCGACGCCGGCACAGTCAGCGGACCAGCCCGTCATATCCCTGCGCGGGGCCACGGCCTCGCTCGGCTCGCGCCCCGTGCTGCGCGGCGTCGACCTCACCGTCCGGCGCGGCGAGGTCGTCGCCCTGCTCGGCGCCAACGGCTCCGGCAAGTCCACGGCCGTGCGCGCCGTGGTCGGCCAGGTCCCGCTGACCGGCGGCGAGCTGTCCCTCTTCGGCACCGAGTTCAAGCGCTTCCGCTCGTGGTCGCGCATCGGCTACGTCCCGCAGCGCACCACGGCGGCCAGCGGGGTCCCCGCCACCGTCCGCGAGGTCGTCTCCGCCGGCCGGCTCGCCCGCTCCCGCTTCGGGATCCTGCGCAAGGCCGACAAGGCCGCGGTCGAGCGCGCGCTGGCCCTGCTCGGCATGGAGCAGCACGCCTCCTCCTCGGTCAACGCCCTCTCCGGCGGCCAGCACCAGCGGGTGCTCATCGCCCGGGCGCTCGCCGTCGAACCCGAACTGCTGATCATGGACGAGCCGATGGCCGGCGTGGACCTCGCCAACCAGGAGGTCCTCGCGAACGCCCTGCGCGAGCAGAAGGCCCTCGGCACCACCCTCCTGCTCGTCCTGCACGAGCTGGGCCCGCTGGAGCCCCTGATCGACCGGGCCGTCGTCCTGCGCGACGGCTGCGTGGTCCACGACGGCCCGCCTCCGGAGGCCGTGGGACAGCACGCGCTGCCCGGCCACGACCACGTACACCCCCACGCGGCGCACGACGCCGAGCCCCTGCGGACGGGACTGCTGAGCTGATGGACCTCCTCGAATACGCCTTCATGCAGCGGGCCCTGATCGCGGCCGCCATCGTCGGCCTCACCGCGCCCGCGATCGGCACGTACCTGGTCCAGCGCCGCCAGGCGGTCATGGGCGACGGCATCGGCCACGTGGCCACCACCGGTGTGGGCCTCGGCTTCCTGCTGAACACCAGCCCGGTGTGGATGGCCTCCCTCGTCGCCGTCGTCGGCGCGGTGGGCATGGAGCACATCCGCTCCCGCGGCAGGACCAGCGGCGACATCGCGCTCGCCATGCTCTTCTACGGCGGCCTGGCCGGCGGCGTCATGATCATCAACATGGCCGGCGGTTCCACCGCCACCCTGTCCAGCTACCTCTTCGGCGGCATCACCACCGTCGCGCCGGAGGACGTCTGGGCCGCGGTGATCCTCGCCGTCTTCGTCCTCGGCGTGACCGTCGGGCTGCGCCGCCAGCTGTTCGCCATCAGCCAGGACGAGGAGTTCGCCCGGGTCACCGGCATGCCGGTGCGCGCGCTGAACCTCCTGATGGCCGTCACGGCCGCCCTCACCGTCACGGTGGCGATGCGGATCGTGGGCCTGCTGCTGGTCAGCGCCATGATGGTGATCCCCGTCGCGGCCGCCCAGCGGGTCACCCGGGGCTTCGCCGCGACGCTGTCGCTGGCCATGCTGATCGGCGTGCTGGTCTCGCTCAGCGGCGTGACCGCCACGTACTACCTCGACGCACCTTCCGGCGCGGCGATCGTGCTGCTCGCCATCGCCGTCTTCGTCGTGATGACGGCCGTATCGGCGCCGCTGGCCAGGCGACGGGCGAAGGCGGGCCGCGCCGCCACCGAAGAGGTCTGCACGAGGGACGATGTGAAGGTCTAGAAATGTCGGCCGCCTGGCACAATGGGCCGAGGCCGATACGAGGAGGAACCGGTGGCGACTGCGCCTGGCGAGATGAATACCGCGCCAGTACGAGGACGATCCACCCGACAGCGGGCCGCGGTCGCGGCGGCGCTGGACGAGGTGGACGAGTTCCGCAGCGCCCAGGAACTCCACGACATGCTCAAGCACCGTGGCGACTCCGTGGGCCTGACCACCGTCTACCGCACCCTCCAGTCCCTCGCGGACGCCGGTGAGGTCGACGTCCTGCGCACCAGCGACGGCGAGTCCGTCTACCGCCGCTGCTCCACCGGCGATCACCACCACCACCTGGTGTGCCGCAAGTGCGGCAAGGCCGTCGAGGTGGAGGGTCCGGCCGTGGAGAAGTGGGCGGAGTCCATCGCGGCCGAGCACGGCTACGTGAACGTGGCCCACACGGTGGAGATCTTCGGCACCTGCGCCGACTGCGCTGCCGCGGGCTGACCGTCCGGCCGCGGCGGCCGGCATGCGCCTCGGCCGCCCGGGTCGTCCCTCCCGGATCTTGCCTGGCCCTCCCCCAGCCCCAGGGGGCTGGGAGGTGCCCCCTGCCGCCCGGCAGGATCCGAAAGGCTGCCCCTAGACCTTCCGCAGGTTCCGGTCGAGGATCCCCCGCAGCCGGTCGACGTCGGCCGGCTCCTGGGCTCCCCGCTTCGGCAGCACCGCGAGGCAGCTCGCGCGCGTGCCCCCGAGCAGGACGAAGAGCTCCGAGGTCTCCGCGTAGTGCGTGAAGAGCTTCCAGTCGGCCGTGTAGGACATGGTCTCGCCCGTGGTCGCGGTGCCCCGCTCGTCGACCTCCGTGCGGCACTGCCCGTACGTGGCCATCGCCCCGTGGAGCCGGCGCGCCATGCCGCGCCGGCCGCGCGCGGCGCCGAAGAGCCCGGCACCCAGTCCCAGCACCGCGGAGACCGCGACGACGACCGGCAGGAGCTCGCGGGACACGCCGAAGCCCACGGTCAGGCAGATCGTGACCAGCGGGAGAAGGGCCGTCTCCGCGCGGCCCGCCCCCGTCCTACGGGCGCGGGCCCGGACGGCCCCGTGAAAGTCCTCGAACGTCGGCCGGTAGATGAACACCGCCGACTCCGTGCCCTGCGTCCGCTGCTCGTGATCTTCGTCCAAGTGCATGGCACGGGAGCGTAGACGACGCTCAGGCGGAGGTGCCCGGCTCCCCCTGGTTGGGGACGGCCCCGCCGAAGCGGCGGTCGCGCTGGGCGTACTCCAGGCAGGCCGCCCAGAGATTGCGGCGGTCGAAGTCCGGCCACAGCACGTCCTGGAAGACCATCTCGGCGTACGCGCTCTGCCAGAGCAGGTAGTTGGAGGTGCGCTGCTCGCCGCTCGGGCGCAGGAAGAGGTCCACGTCCGGCATGTCCGGGTAGTACATGTACTTCGCGAAGGTCTTCTCGTTCACCTTCGACGGGTCCAGCCGGCCCGCCGCGACATCGCGGGCGATGGCCTGCGCCGCGTCCGCGATCTCCGCGCGGCCACCGTAGTTGACGCAGAAGTACAGGGTCATGGCGTCGTTGTCGACGGTCTGCTCCTGCGCGACCTGGAGCTCCTGGACGACCGACTTCCACATCTTCGGCATGCGGCCGACCCAGCGGATGCGGATGCCCAGCTCGTTCATCTCGTCGCGGCGGCGCCGGATGACATCGCGGTTGAAGTTCATCAGGAAGCGGACCTCGTCGGGCGAGCGCTTCCAGTTCTCGGTCGAGAAGGCGTAGAGGGAGAGGTTCTTGACGCCCATCTCCAGGCAGCCCTTGAGCACGTCGAGCACGACGCCCTCGCCCACCTTGTGGCCCTCGGTACGCGGCAGGCCGCGCTCCTTGGCCCAGCGACCGTTGCCGTCCATGACGACCGCGACGTGGTTCGGGACCAGCTCGCCGGGGATCTTCGGCGGGACCGCGCCGGACGGGTGCGGCTCGGGAACCTTGTACTCGCGGCGAGAGCGCCCCAGAATCCCGCGTCGTGCCATGTGCCCAGCTCCTATTTCTCGACGTATCGCAGGGAGCGTAGCCCGCGCTCCAGATGCCAGTGCAAATAGGCGGAGACCAGCCCGCTGCCCTCCCGCACGTGACGCGCCTCGCACGCGTCGGCATGCCCCCAGTCGCCCGTCAGCAGGGCGCTGAGCAGAGCGATGGCCTCAGATGAGGGTACGACGCTGCCCGGCACGCGGCAGTCCCCGCATATCACTCCGCCCGCGGCGACGGAGAAGTGCCGGTTGGGGCCGTGGATGCCGCACTTCGCGCAGTCCTCGAAGCTGGGCGCGTAGCCGTTGACGGCGAGGGAGCGCAGCAGGAAGGCGTCGAGGATGAGGTGGGGCTCGTGCTCGCCGCGCGAGAGGGTCCGCAGGGCTCCGACGAGCAGCAGGTACTGCTGCACGGCGGGCTCGCCCTCGTTCTCGGTGAACCGCTCGGCGGTCTCCAGCATGGCGGTGCCGGCGGTGTAGCGGGCGTAGTCGGTGACGATGCCGTTGCCGTACGGGGCGATGATCTCGGTCTGGGTGCAGAGCGGCAGGCTGCGGCCGATCAGTTCGCTGCCGCGGGCGAAGAACTGCACGTCGGCGTGGGAGAAAGGTTCCAGCCGGGCGCCGAACTTGGACTTCGTACGCCGGACCCCGCGGGCGACGGCCCGCACCCGGCCGTGGCCGCGGGTCAGCAGCGTGATGATGCGGTCCGCCTCACCCAGCTTCTGGGTGCGCAGCACGATGCCGTCGTCGCGGAACAGACTCATGCGCCCATTGTCCCGTACGGCGACGGAACCACGGGCCGGGTGTCGGCGCCGTGAACGGCAGCGGCCCCGGCCGGGCGCGGGGCCCGGCCGGGGTCCACCCCTTGGGAGGGTCAGGAGGCCGGGGTCCGGGCTTCTTCGCCCTCACCCGACGGGGCCGGTACGGCTGCCGCGGAGTCCGCGGTGTCCCCGGCCGCCGCCACCTGGGCGGGCAGTTCGACCTTGGGAGCGTCGTGGGCGCCTTCCTTGCCCAGGCCGTTGAAGACCAGGTTGAGGACGATGGCGGCCGTGGCACCGAGGGTCACACCGCTGTTGAGCAGCGAGGACAGGTCCGGGTCCATGTGCTTGGTGAAGAAGACCGGGACGGTCGCGGGGAGCAGGGCGAAGGCGAGGGAGACGCCGACGATCAGCGCGTTCTTCTCCTCCTTCAGGTCCACCTTGGCCAGGGTCTGGATACCGGCGAGGGCGACCATGGCGAACATGACGGTCGCGGCGCCGCCGAGGACTCCGTGCGGGACGGCGGCGACGATCGCGGCGGCCTTGGGCAGCAGACCCAGGACGATCATGAAGACACCCGCGGCGACCACCACGAACCGGCTCTTCACCTTCGTCATCCGCACCAGGCCGACGTTCTCGGCGAAGGCCACGTACGGGAAGGAGTTGAGGACACCACCGAGGGCGGTCGCGGCGCCGTCGGCACGCAGGGCGCGGGCCACGGTCTCGCTGTCGACCTCCTTGCCGACGATGTCACCGACGGCGTAGGTGTCACCGGTCGTCTCGACCATGGTGATCAGCATGACGATGAGCATCAGGACGATCGGGAACCACTCGAACTTCGGGGCACCGAAGTGGAAGGGGGTGGTGACGCCGATCCACTCTGAGTTGCCCACGTCGCCGAACTTCGCGTCGCCGAGCAGGAAGGCGACGGTGGTGCCGACGACCAGGCCGAGGAGGATCGAGATGCTGGAGAGGAACGGCTTGCCGATCTTCATCAGGATCAGGATGAAGAGCATCGTGCCGCCGGCGTAGGCGAAGTTCTTCGGGTCTCCGAAGTCCGGGCTGCCGAGGCCGCCGGCCGCGTCGTTGAGACCGACCGGGATCAGGACGATGCCCAGCACCGTGATCACCGTGCCGGTCACGACCGGCGGGAACAGCCGCATCACCGTCCGGAACGCCTTGGCGGGTAGCCAGGCGAAGGCGAAGGTGGCGATACCCGCGGTGATCACCGCGCCGTAGATGACGAGGAGGGCGGCGGTACCGCCGCCGGCCCCGAGGCCGATGGCGATCATCGGAGAGACCGCGGTGAAGGTCACGCCCTGGATCAGCGGCAGGCGCGCGCCGATCCGGCCGATGCCCCAGGCCTGGATGATCGAGGCGATACCGCAGGTGAAGAGGTCCGCGTTGATCAGGTAGACCAGCTGTTCAGGGCTCAGCTTCAGCGCGTTGCCGACGATGATCGGGACGATCACCGCGCCGGCGTAGAAGGCGAGTACGTGCTGGAAGCCGTACAGCGCGAGCTTGGGGAGGGGGAGCACCTCGTCGACCGGGTGCGTGCTCTGCTCTCCGTCGGTGGAAAGCCGGGCGGCGACACGTGCCATCTCAGCCTTGCCCTTCAAGGTAGGTAAGTGAGAGGAGATCTGGTTGTCCCTGGGCGTAGTGGGTCGCTAACCCGTTGGTACGCCAGGGTTGTCAGTGCATTCACGCTGAGGTGAATCGAAGCCGCGCTGTGTTAACGGCGCCGTCTTGTCGTGTGACCGGAATTGAACGCCTGTGGGAGGCGCCACACATATCGTCGACTTCGACAAACTGTTGACGTTCAGGCCCGTCGGATCTGTAGGTTTCTCCAGTGGTGCGCAGCTCTCGGCGGGGGTATGCGCGCAGGGGTGCGGAGCCAGGTGTTCCCGCCGCGCGACCGTGAAGCACATACACCGTGACGTGCGCGTACGGCCTTTGCAGCCCTTCGGACGGGCAAACCCGAAGGCCCTGTTCCGACCGTCCGACTGGTGGACACATCGGGCACGGAGCCTGCGCCCACACCCTTCACACGACGTTCACCCGTCCCGAAACAGGCCCTGCGAGGCCGGATCGTTACGTCGCGGAGGCCCGTTTCGGACGGAACGAGCCCCTCCGGAGTCCACCGGTCGGACACGAAACGGGCCCGCGCGGGGGATTCGCGCGGGGCCGCTCGTGCGGGATCCGTGGCACACCCCCTCAGGGAGCGCGTACCGCCGACAGCAGTCGGGTCACCTCGTCCGTGTCGATCCGCAGCGCCGAGCCGACCGTCGCGAGCACCTCGCGCTCGGCCGGGGTGTACGGGCCGTCCGCGAGCGCGATACGGGCCCCCTGGAGCAGGATCGATTCACGCCCCGGGCCGGCCAGGTGCGGGGCCAGCGGTTCCAGGGCCTCGTGGAGCTCTATCGACAGCGCCGCCCCACAGCACTCCGGGACGTCGTACAGCCCTTGCCGGCCCTCGTCCATGGACAGCGCCTCCACGAGGGACTCCAGCTGCTCCTCGGTGCACTCCTGGAAGCCCGCGGCCCGTACGGCGCCCACGGCGGCCTCCAGCGCGCTGCGCGAGGCCGTCCCGCCCGCGGTGAGCACGGCCAGCGCCACGGTGTGCACGGCATCGCGCAGGAGAGCCGTGAACCGGGTCGTGGTGAGGTGGTCCAGGACGTCGGTGGCGAAGCGCGCGCGGCAGCCCTGGCACTCGATGACAGGCCCGGCCTGCCCGCGGGGCAGCAGCGGCACCCCGAGGACGGTGAACCGGCGCCGCCCGGTCCGCCTGCGGTAATTGCGGTCGCCACCGCAGGCGGGGCAGAAGAACTCCCCGTCGCCCACGGTGCTCCAGGTGGTACGGGTGCCCCAGACCGTCAGCTTCCGGCCGTCCCCACCCCGAACTGGCAGCACGTCGCACCTCCGTAACCTTCCGGCAACATCGCCGGGTTGGCGTGATGTTAGCCACATCGATGAGGATGCGTCAGTCGTGTGACAAGACAACATGTCCCCGGCCCCGGACTTGGCCGGTCTGCGTCCCCGACGTCCCCCCGCCCCCCGCCCGCTCCCTCTAGGGTTCGCCGCATGAACGAGAAGTCCTGTCTGGTCACCGGCGCCGCGAGCGGGATCGGCCGGGCCACCGCCCTGCTGCTGGCCCGTTCCGGGGCCCGGGTGACCGCGGCCGACATCAATGGCCCCGGGGTGGAGGCCCTGCGTACGGAACTGGCCGCCGAGGGGTACGCGATCACCGCGGTCGCCGGTGACGTCGCCGATCCGGAGGCCAATCGCGCGATGGTCGCGGCCGCCGTCGGGGCCTACGGGCGCCTGGACGTCGCCGTGGCGAACGCCGGGGTGCTCCCCCTCTCCGACGTACGCGAGACCAGTCCCGAGGACTGGGACCACGTCATGGCGATCGACGGCCGCGGCATGTTCCTGACCTGCAAGTACGCCATCGAGGCGATGACCGCGCAGCCGCGCCCCGGTGGGGCTCTGGTCTGCGTGTCGTCGATCTCGGGGGTGGCCGGGCAGGCCCGCCAGGCCGCGTACGGACCCGCGAAGTTCGTGGCGTCGGGGCTGACCAAGCACCTCGCGGTGGAGTGGGCCGCGCACGGGATCCGGGTCAACGCGGTGGCACCGGGAACCATCCGTACGGAGCGGGTGATCGCGCTGCGGGACGAGCCGGGCGGGCCGGAGTACCTGTCGGAGATCACGGGGGCGCACCCGATGGGCCGGCTCGGGGAGCCGGAGGAGGTGGCCCGCGTGATCGCCTTCCTGGCCTCGGACGCGGCCTCGTTCGTGACGGGCGTGATCCTGCCGGTGGACGGCGGCTACCTGGCCCGCTGAGCCCGCCCTCCCCGCCGGCCCGCGGGGGAACGACGGGGAACGGTGGGGAACGGTGGGGAACGACGGAGCCCCGCCGCCTTCCCGGAGGAAGGGGCGGGGCTCACGTACGAGCGGTCAGCGGCCCGCGCGGTTGACGGCGGAGATGACCGCCTTCAGGGAGGCGCGGGTGGTGTTGGCGTCGATGCCGATGCCCCACAGGACGCGGCCGTCGATCGCGCACTCGATGTACGAGGCGGCCACGGCGGAGGCGCCCTCGCTCATGGTGTGCTCGGTGTAGTCCAGCAGGCGGGCGTCGATGCCGATGCCGGCCAGCGCGTCGAAGAAGGCCGAGATCGGACCGTTGCCGGTGCCGTCCAGGACCGTCTCCACACCGTCCACGACCGCCTCGACGGTCAGGGTGTCCGTGCCGTCCTTGTCGGTGGCCGTCGAACCGGAGCGCAGCTGGATGCGGCCCCACGGGTTCTCGGGGTTGGGCAGGTACTCGTCCTCGAAGACCGACCAGATCGCCTTCGGCGTGACCTCTCCGCCTTCGGAGTCGGTCTTGGCCTGGATGATCCGGGAGAACTCGATCTGCATGCGGCGCGGCAGGTCCAGCTTGTGGTCGTTCTTCAGGACGTAGGCGATGCCGCCCTTGCCGGACTGCGAGTTGACCCGGATGACCGCCTCGTAGGAACGGCCGACGTCCTTCGGGTCGATCGGCAGGTACGGAACGGCCCACTCGAGATCATCGACGGTCTTGCCCTGGGCGGCCGCGTCGGCCTCCATGGCGTCGAAGCCCTTCTTGATGGCGTCCTGGTGGGAGCCGGAGAAGGCGGTGTACACGAGGTCGCCCGCGTAGGGGTGGCGCGGGTGGACCTCCATCTGGTTGCAGTACTCGCTGGTGCGACGGATCTCGTCGATCTGCGAGAAGTCGATCTGCGGGTCGATCCCCTGGGAGAACAGGTTCATGCCCAGGGTGATCAGGTCGACGTTGCCGGTGCGCTCGCCCTGCCCGAACAGGCAGCCCTCGATGCGGTCGGCGCCGGCCATCAGGGCCAGCTCGGCGGCGGCGACGGCGGTGCCCCGGTCGTTGTGCGGGTGCACGGAGATGCAGATGTGCTCGCGGCGGGTCAGGTTGCGCGCCATCCACTCGAAGCGGTCCGCGTGCGTGGACGGCGTCGAACGCTCCACGGTGGCGGGCAGGTTCAGGATGATCTCGCGGCCCTCGGCAGGCTGCCAGACGTCACAGACGGCCTCGCAGACCTCCAGGGCGAAGTCCAGCTCGGTGTCGGTGAAGATCTCCGGGCTGTACTGGTAGCCGAAGGTGGTCTCGGGACCCAGCAGCTTGTCGGCGTACTCCACGACCAGGCGGGTGCCGTCGACGGCGATCTGCTTGATCTGCTCCTTGGAGCCGCGGAAGACGACCCGGCGGAAGGTCGGGGCGGTCGCGTTGTACAGGTGGACGGTGGCGCGCTTCGCGCCGACCAGGGACTCCACGGTCCGCTCGATCAGGTCCTCGCGGGCCTGGGTCAGTACGGAGATGGTGACGTCGTCCGGGATCGCGCCCTCTTCGATGATGGAGCGCACGAAGGCGAAGTCGGTCTCGCCGGAGGAGGGGAAACCGACCTCGATCTCCTTGTAGCCCATGCGCACCAGCAGGTCGAACATCTCGCGCTTGCGGGCGGGGGTCATCGGGTCGATCAGCGACTGGTTGCCGTCGCGCAGGTCGGTGGAGAGCCAGCGGGGGGCCTTGGTGACGCGGGCGTCCGGCCAGGTCCGGTCCGGGATGTCCACCTGCTCGTACGAGCCGTACTTGTGGATCGGCATCCCGGAGGTCTTCTGGGTGTGGGTCGCGTTCGTGATGGGCGTGGGGCGACCGACAAAAGGCTGCTGGCTCATGGCGTTGGGCTCCTCGCGTGTCCGCGTGTAGTTCGCTGGGACGGCCGACGACGGTAGTGAAAACCGCAACACCGAACTCCGCGGGGAGGGGGTCGGCCTACGACTACAGACCCTCGCCGCGGCAGCTAAGGAGAAGCAGCCCGAAACGCATGATGGGCCGAGCCTAGCCGAGCCGCGCCGTTACGCGAGGACCTGTTCCAGTATGCAAGACCCGGGGGTCCGATTTGCCCCAAATGTGAGCCAAACCTCGTTCGCTCCCGTCAGGTCCGGTTGTTCCGTCAATCCAGCGTCGCCACTTTCAGACAAGTGAATGAATCATGGTCGCAGGTAGTGACAGCGTCATGACCCACTGCCACATTGCCGGGCATGGATGCCTCCCACACCCACCGCCATCACCCCGTCTTCTGCACCGTCGTACCGCCGCACCTCCTCGACAAGGCCGCCCGCTCCGAGGACTCCCGCCGCGCCGACCTCGCCCAGCGCACCCTGGAGCGCGACTCCCTGCTGCGTACCCGGCGCCGGGTCACCGCCGTCCGGGGAGTCGTGCCCACCCTCGCCGTGACGGCCTCCGACGATCCGGACCGGACCGTCTACGACGCCCAGCACCGCACCCGGCTGCCCGGGAAGAAGGTCCGGGGCGAGGGCGACCCGCTGAGCAAGGACGCCACGGTCAACCGCGCCTACGCCGGGCTCGGGGCCACCTACGACCTGTTCCTCAAGGGCTTCGGTCGGCGCTCCATCGACGACGCCGGGCTCGCCCTGGACGCGACCGTCCATTACAGCGAGGACTACAACAACGCCTTCTGGGACGGCCGGCAGATGGTCTTCGGCGACGGGGACGGGGACCTCTTCCTCGACTTCACCGTGTCCGTGGACGTCATCGGGCACGAGCTGACCCACGGGGTCACCCAGTACACGGCGAACCTGACCTACCGCGGCCAGTCCGGCGCCCTGAACGAGTCGATGTCCGACGTCTTCGGCTCGCTGATCAAGCAGTACTCGCTGGAGCAGACCGCCGAGCAGGCCGACTGGCTGATCGGGGCCGGGCTGCTCGGTCCCGACGTCACCGGGGTCGCACTGCGCTCCATGAAGGCACCCGGCACCGCGTACGACGACGACGAGCTCGGCAAGGACCCGCAGCCGGCCACGATGGACGACTACGTGAACACCCACAGCGACAACGGCGGCGTCCACATCAACTCGGGCATCCCCAACCACGCCTTCTACATCGTGGCGACCGAGCTGGGCGGCAAGGCCTGGGAGCGGGCCGGACAGATCTGGTACGACACCCTGACCGGCGGGCGGCTCGCCGAGAACGCGGACTTCGCGGACTTCGCGCGGCTCTCGACGGCGGCGGCCGTGACCCGGTACGGGGACGGCGGCGCCGAGCACCAGGCACTCCAGAAGGCGTGGTCCGCGGTGGGTGTCCCGCTCGCGGGGTAGAGGGCTCCCATGCGCATTCAGGTGGTACGGACGGGCGGTTTCGCGGGCATCGAGCGCCGGGCCGAGGTGGACACCGCGGGCCGGCCGGACGAGGACGAGTGGCGGGCCCTGGCCCAGCTCGCCTTGCGACCCACCCCGCCGGGCGACCCGGCGGACCGGGTCCGGGACGGCTTCTCGTACCGGATCACGGTGGACGGTCGGACGGTGGCGTGCGCGGAGCCGCACCTGTCGGACGCCCAGCGGGCGCTGATCTCGCGCGTCCTGAAGGAGGGCGCCTGAGCCGGCCGGGAAAGCAGGTGCCCGGCCGGCGCCGCTTTGTTTGGATGGCCGAATGACCAACCACATGATCGATTCGACGCTGTCCGAGCTGGAGCGGTACTACGACACGGTGCCGCGGGTGGGCGGGGCCCGCGCCGAGGACTTCGGCCCACTGACCCTGTTCGTCCAGGAGGGCACGGGCTGGCCGTACTACGCGCGGCCCACGCTCGGCGGCCCCGAGGCGACCCGGGCCGACGTGGAACGGGTCTGGGAACGCCAGCGGGAGCTGAAGGTGCCCGAGGCCTTCGAGTGGGTGGCCGAAACCAGCCCCTCGCTACGGGCCGCGGTGGAGGCCGCGGGACTGCGGGTCCACGCGCACCCCCTCATGGTCCTGGACCCCGCGGCCGAGGCCCTTCCCCCGCACCCGGAGGTCCGTCTGCTCGACGCCGACGACCCGCTGCTGACCGCCGCGGTGACCGTCCCGGCCCTGGCCTTCGCGGCCCCGGGAACGGCCGTGGGCGAGGCCGGACCCGCGGAACTGGCGGCGGCGATGACGCAGCCGGCGGCCGAGGAGGGTAGGGCGCGGGTGTCCGGCAAGCTGACGGCGGGCACCACGGCCCTGGCCGCGGCCGTCCGGGACGGCGTGGTGCTGTGCGCCGGCCAGTACAACCCGGTCGGGGACGTGGTGGAGGTCGTGGGCGTCGGCACCCTCCCCTCGGCCCGCCGCCAGGGCCTGGCCCTCGGGGTCACGGCCGCCCTCGTCGCCCGGGCCCGGGCGCACGGGGCCCGTACGGTCTTCCTCTCGGCGGGCGACGAGGACGTGGCCCGCGTCTACGCCCGCATCGGCTTCCGCCGCGTGGCCACGGCCCTGATCGCCGAGCCCGAGGAGTGACCCGCCCGCTCGCGGGCCGTCCCCGGAACCGGGGCCGGCCGGCGGAGTTCTGACCGCTTCCGGTTCTTCTTTGCCGGGTCGGCAACAAAGTTTGCCGTAGGACGCCGGGCGGGCGGAGCATCGGCCGTACCGGCACTCGTACTGGAAGAGGGACCCATGACCGAGCACACCCACACGCACGCGCACTCCCACGACTACCCCGCGGACGCGCCGCCCGCCGGGGAGGCGTTCTGGGACGGCCGCTACGGGGAGAGCGACCGGATCTGGAGCGGTGAGGCCAACGCCATGCTGGTGCACGAGGTGTCCGCGCTCGCCCCGGGCCGGGCCCTGGACCTGGGGTGCGGGGAGGGTGCCGACGCCGTCTGGTTGGCCCGCCGCGGATGGACGGTCACCGGTACCGACATCTCCGGGGTCGCCCGCGGCCGGGCGGCCGAGCACGCGGCGGAGGCCAAGGTCGCCGACCGGATCACCTTCGCCCGGCACGACCTGACGGAGTCCTTCCCGGAAGGGGAGTTCGACCTCGTCTCGGCGTGCTTCCTGCACAACTACGGGGACTTCCCGCGGGACGCCGTCCTGCGCGCGGCCGCCTCGGCCGTGGCCCCCGGCGGCACCCTGCTGGTGGTCGGCCACGCGGGCTGGGCGCCGTGGCAGGAGGAGCGGGAGGAGGCGCACTTCCCCACGCCCGAGGAGGTCCTCGCGCAGCTGGAGCCGGTCACGGCGGGCTGGGAGGTACTGCGGGCCGAGGAGACCGAGCGGGTCCAGAACCAGCCCGACGGCACGCCCGGAACCCGTACGGACAACGTGGTGCGGGTGCGCCGGCCCGCGTAGCCGGACCGGACGAAGGATTGAGGGAACGACGAACGGACGCGGCCCCCTGCGGGGCGGCGTCCGTTCGTCGTCGTGGCGTCGCGGCGTCGTGTTGTCGCCTCGTGCGGTGCGCGCCTCAGAAGCCGAGCTTGCGCAGCTGCTTGGGGTCCCGCTGCCAGTCCTTGGCGACCTTCACGTGCAGGTCGAGGAAGACCGGGGTGCCGAGCAGCGCCTCGATGTGCTTGCGCGACTTCATCCCGACCTCCTTCAGGCGGGAGCCCTTCGGGCCGATGATGATGCCCTTCTGGCTCGGCCGCTCGATGTAGACGTTGGCGTGGATGTCCAGCAGCGGGCGGTCCGCCGGACGGTTCTCGCGCGGGATCATCTCCTCCACGACCACGGCGATGGAGTGCGGGAGCTCGTCGCGTACGCCCTCCAGCGCGGCCTCGCGGATCAGCTCCGCGACCATGACCATCTCGGGCTCGTCGGTGAGGTCGCCCTCCGGGTACAGCGGCGGGCTCTCCGGCAGCAGCGGCGCGATCAGGTCGGCCAGCAGCTGGACCTGGGTGTCGCCGACGGCCGAGACGGGAACGATCTCGGCCCACTCGAAGCCGAGCTCGGCGCCGAGCTGGTGCACGGCGAGGAGCTGCTCGGCCAGCTGCTTGGACTCGACCAGGTCGGTCTTGGTGATGATGGCGATCTTGGGGGTCTTCTTGATCCCCGCGAGCTCCTTGGCGATGAACTTGTCGCCGGGGCCGAGCTTCTGGTCGGCCGGCAGGCAGAAGCCGATGACGTCGACCTCGGCCCAGGTGGTCCGTACGACGTCGTTGAGGCGCTCGCCGAGCAGGGTGCGCGGCTTGTGGAGGCCGGGCGTGTCGACGAGGACGAGCTGGGCGTCGGGGCGGTGCACGATGCCGCGAACGGTGTGGCGGGTGGTCTGCGGCCGGTTGGAGGTGATCGCGACCTTGGTGCCCACGAGTGCGTTGGTGAGGGTCGACTTCCCCGCGTTGGGGCGGCCGACGAAGCAGGCGAACCCCGCACGGTGCGGGGCGGTGGACTCGGGGGAACGATCGCTCATACGGGCCATTCTCCCCGATGCGGCTCCCAGCGCCGACCAGATCACGGCGACGAGGGCCGGCACGGCCGTGAGCGAGGGGTACTCGGCGAGGTCCGCACGGCCCTGAGCTGTGGTTCCGTCGGCCCGGGCGCGCACGGTGACCTCGGCCCATTCCGCTCTGGGCGCGCCCTCCCAACGGGCACTGAGCCGTACTTCCTGACCCGGCAGCAGCTCGGCGGGCAGCCCGCCGAGCTGGTGGGCGAGGAGCGAACGGCCGAGGGCGCCGGTGGCGGTGAGGGTGGCCCGGGGGCGGAGGGTGACATTGCCGATGTTGTGGAGCGTGTACGAGATGTCCGCGCCGGAGCCGCGACGGTGCACGGTGACGCCCCGGACGGTGAGGGCCGGGGCGGTGGGGCCGGTCACCCGCAGGTACAGCCGGGCGGCGACGGCCTGCTGTACGCCGATCCCCCGGCCGGCGTCGGCCGCGTCGGCCGGCCGTTCCTCCAGGGCCACGACGGCGCCGGGGTGGTCCCCGGGTTCCGCCCGGTCGGGGACGGTGAGGGTGAAGCCGACGGCGACCGACGCGCGGGCCGCGACGG
Organism: Streptomyces sp. BF23-19; assembly: GCF_041106355.1. Taxonomy (NCBI): domain Bacteria; kingdom Bacillati; phylum Actinomycetota; class Actinomycetes; order Kitasatosporales; family Streptomycetaceae; genus Streptomyces; species Streptomyces sp. BF23-19. The sequence goes on from NZ_JBGBPT010000022.1 coordinate 51,195, forward strand.
TGACCCGGTCCCGGTCGAGCTTCGCCCACGCGGCGGTGGCCGGCCGCGGCTCGTCGGGGCCGCGCAGGGCGAAGCCGCCGTCGCGGGCGGTGTTGTAGGCGTCGGCGACGTACAGCCGGAAGGTGCGGGGCCGGTCGGTGCGGTTGGTGAGGGTGACGGCGTCGGCGACGGACCGGCCGGGCGCGGTGGCGAGGTAGAAGTAGGGCCGCTGCCCGACGGTGTTCGCGACGGGCAGCACGGACCACTGCCCGTCGTCGGCCGCCGTCGCCGTCCCGGCGGGGACGAGGGCGAGCAGGACGGCGGCAAGAACGGCCCCGCCGGCGTTCAAGGCCCGGTGGCCGGGGCGGAGCCCCAGGAAACGGCGCGGCGGCGAGCCGGTCCGCACCGTCACGACAGGGTCAGGGTCAGGACCGCCGTGTACGCGCCCGGCGGGGTGTACGGCGGTACCCGCAGGGTCACCGTGGCGTCGATGGTGAAGGTGCCGCCGACCAGCGCCGCGTCGGGGGTGGAGGCCAGGAGGGCCCCCTCCGGCCCGACCACGCCCGCACTGCCCGCCGTACAGACGCTCCGGCTGCCCGCCGCCGCCACGCACGTCGGGGTCCAGGACAGGGAGGCGCCCGGGATGCGGATCCCGCCGGGTCCGGTGAAGTCGGTGACCTTGCCGATCAGGGACCAGCCGGCCGGGCCGCCGCGGGCGTCGGTCACCGTCACGGTCCCGATCCGGCCGGGCGCGGCGCCGCCGTCGCCGTACGGGACGGCGCCCAGGGTGATGTCCTCGCCGGTCTGGGTCATGCCCAGGACGCCCGGCTCGACGGTGGCCGTGACCTTCTGGACGGTGGGGGCCGGCGGCACAGCGGCGTCGATGACCGTGTACGCGGCCGGACCCGAGCCCTGGCGCGCCGACCAGGCGGCGCCCTCGTAGGCGATCACCGCGGTGGTGGCCTTGTCCGTGACCGGCAGCTCGACCAGGGCCGTGCCCCGTTCGTCGGCCGTGGCGCTCACCCGGTCGGTGGTCTCGGCGGCGCCGGCCCGCCCGGCGACCGTGACGACCGCGCCCGGCGGGAAACCGGCGGCGGTGACCTTGACCTTGGCACCCGGCCGACCCTGGGCCGCGCCGAGGAAGACGCTGCGCAGGTTGGCCGTCGGCAGCGCGGTCGCGGTCAGGCGGGCGGAGACGGGAGCGGTGGACGCGGCGTCGGTGGTGCAGAGGGTGTCCAGGTCCAGCAGGTGGCTGGTGTGCAGGGTGTAGCCGCCCGGGGCGAGCGTGGTCTCGCCGGGTGCGGTGACGGTGAAGGTGCCGGTCATCGTGACGGCGGGGAGGGCCGCGCCCGCCGGGACGGGGTCGTTGCGTTTGGCCCCGACCACCGTGACCTCGCCGCTCTGGGCGCCCGCCAGCAGGATCCGGCCGGTCGGGGTCAGCACGTCGGCGGGGAGTTCGCCACCGACCGGGTTGACGGCGGGGGTGCGCAGCACCTGGTAGGTGACGGTGACGGTGTCGCCGACCTGCGGGGCCGGGTTGTCGACGGTGATGCGTGCGGTGGTCGGTCCGTCCGCGGGCGGGAGTCCGGCCTCCTGGGGTGCCGGGCAGTGGGTCGGGAAGTCCACCTGGCCCGGGGGCGTCTCCCCCTCGGCCGCGGCGGGTGCGCCGAGCGCGCCCCCGGTCGTGGCCGCCAGCACGACCAGCCCTACGGCCGCCGACCATCTCCGCTTCCGCGCCCCTGTTCGCACTGCCCGCCCCTTAGGTTCCCGCGCGCCCGAGCCCGGCGCAGGGGGCCATTCACGAGCGGGGGGCGGGAGAAGTCAATGCACGGCTCCGGCATCATCTGATGGCCCATCAGGAGATGTCAGGTTGCCCGGCGCACCTGCAGCACGGAAGGTGCGGCGGTACGCGGTCGGGCTCCGGCAGGGCTGGGTTGTCGGCCGGCCCGCCGGGAGGCTAGCGGCCGGCCGGGGTCGTCGACTTCAAGGTGCCGTCCGGGGCGGCGAGGAGGACCGGGGTGTCCGGGCCTCCGAGGTCGCGGACCGCCGCACGATCGGCGTCGGCCGGGGCGTCCGCCGCGGTGACGACGGCCGCCGCCTCCAGCGACCGCGCCCCGCTCGCCACGGCCATCGCGACCGCGGTCTGCAGCGCGCTCAGCTTCAGGGAGTCGAGTTCCACCGTCCCGGCGACGTACGTGCGGCCCGTCTCGTCCCGCACCGCCGCCCCCTCGGGCACCCCGTTACGGGCCCGGGCGCTGCGCGCCAGCGTGATGATCTTGCTGTCCTCGGGGTCGATCCCGGTGCTCTCCGTCATGGTCGAAAGCATAGGGAGCGCCGCTGTCCGGCCGTGCAACGACCCCACCGGGCCCCGATCAGGGTCGGTCGAGCTTCAGCCGCTCCGCCCGCGGCAGCCCCGCCACCACCAGGTCGTAAGAGTCCTCGACGAGCTCACGCAGCATCGCGTCGGGGACCCCGCCCACCGTCACCGTGTTCCAGTGCCGCTTGTTCATGTGGTAGCCCGGCACGATCGCCTCGTGCTCCTCGCGCAGCCGCACCGCCAGCTCCGGGTCGCACTTCAGGTTGACCTTCAGCGGCTCCCCGTCCAGCGCCGTCAGCGCGAACACCTTGCCCAGCACCTTGAACACCGAGGTCTCCGGCGTGAAGGGGAACTCCTCCACCGCCGCGTTGAAGCCCAGGCAGAACGCACGCAGTTGCTCCGGGGTCATTCCCCCTCCTCCCCCGCGGCCTCCGCCGCGGCGACCGGCTCCACCAGTACCGTCACGATCTTGTTCCGGCGGCCCGCCGGGGACTCGGCGGTCAGTCGCAGCGGACGCCCGTCCGGCAGTTCCACCACCGACGAGGCGCCCGCGATCGGCACCCGCCCCAGCGCCTTCGCCAGCAGTCCGCCGACCGTCTCCACGTCCTCGTCGTCGAAGGCCTCGACCTTGAACAGCTCACCGAGGTCGGTGATGTCCAGCCGCGCGGTGACCCGGTAGCGGTCCTCGCCCAGGACCTCGACCGGTGGGAGTTCCCGGTCGTACTCGTCGGTGATCTCGCCGACGATCTCTTCGAGGATGTCCTCGATGGTGACGATGCCGGCCGTGCCGCCGTACTCGTCGATGACGACGGCCACGTGGTTGCGCACCTGCTGCATCTCGCGCAGCAGATCGCCCGCGTTCTTGGTGTCCGGTACGAAGACGGCCGGCCGCATCGCGGTCGAGACCAGGTCGGCCTCGGCCTCCCGGCTGATGTGCGTCTTGCGGACCAGGTCCTTCAGGTAGACGATCCCGACTATGTCGTCCTCGTTCTCCCCGGTCACCGGGATGCGGGAGAAGCCGGACCGCAGCGCGAGCGTGGTCGCCTGACGGACCGTCTTGTACCGCTCGATGCAGACGAGGTCGGTACGCGGCACCATCACCTCGCGCACCAGCGTGTCGCCGAGCTCGAAGACCTGGTGCACCATGCGGCGCTCGTCGTCCTCGATCAGCGATTCCTTCTCCGCGAGGTCCACCATCGCGCGCAGCTCGGCCTCGGAGGCGAAGGGCCCCTTGCGGAAACCCTTGCCGGGCGTGAGCGCGTTGCCGATGAGGATCAGCAGCTGCGGGATCGGCCCCATGATCCGGGCCAGCGGGACGAGGACGTACGCGGCCGCCGTCGCCGTGTTCAGCGGGTGCTGGCGGCCGATCGTGCGCGGGGAGACGCCCACGGCGACGAAGGACACGAGCACCATGACGGCGATGGCCACGAGCAGCGCGGTCCAGTTCTCGCCGAACTCGTCGAGGCAGACGTAGGTGACGAGCACCCCCGCCGCCATCTCGCAGGTGACCCGGACGAGCAGGGCCACATTGAGGTAGCGGGTGGGGTCGCCGGCGACCTGGGCGAGCTTCTCGCTCCCGCGCCGGCCCTCCCGTACGGCCTGCTCGGCCCGGAAGCTGGAGATACGGGCGATGCCGGACTCGGCGCAGGCCGCGAACCAGGCCACCACCACCAGCAGGACCGCCCCGGTGATCAGCTGGGGGGCGTTCACGAGACGGTCGGTGCCGGGGACGGGCCGGTGATGCCGCGCTCGCCGCGCCAGCTGTCGACGATGGCCGCCTGGAGGCCGAACATCTCGGCCTTCTCGTCCGGCTCCTCGTGGTCGTAGCCGAGCAGGTGCAGCACTCCGTGGACGGTCAGGAGCTGGAGCTCCTCGTCCATGGAGTGCTGCGTCGGGGCTTCCTCGCCCTGCCTCTTGGCGACCTCGGGGCAGAGCACGATGTCGCCGAGGAGCCCCTGCGGGGGCTCCTCCTCGTCCTTGGACGGCGGACGGAGTTCGTCCATCGGGAAGGACATGACGTCGGTCGGACCGGGCAGATCCATCCACTGGATGTGGAGCTGCTCCATGGCGTCCTCGTCGATGACGATGACGGAGAGCTCGGAGAGCGGGTGGATCCGCATCCGGGTGAGCGCGTAGCGGGCGATGTCGAGGATCGCCTGCTCGTCGACCTCGGTTCCGGACTCGTTGTTGACGTCGATCGACATGGTGCGCTGAGTTCTACTTCCCGTGTTGGCCGTTCCGGCCGTTACGACCGTCCTGGGCCTGCTGACTCTCGTCGTACTTCTCGTACGCGTCGACGATACGGCCGACCAGCTTGTGCCGGACGACATCCTCGGAGGTGAGCCGCGAGAAGTGGATGTCCGGGAGCCCTTCCAGGATCTCCTGGACCTGACGCAGACCACTCTTGGCGCCACCCGGCAGGTCGATCTGCGTGACGTCACCGGTAACGACGATCTTCGAGTCGAACCCGAGCCGGGTCAGGAACATCTTCATCTGCTCGGCGGTCGTGTTCTGCGCCTCGTCGAGGACGACGAACGCGTCATTGAGGGTGTTGTGCGTCAGCAGGTAGTCCTGTGTCACGTACAGCGAGTCCTCGGCGGCCACCTGGATGCACACCGCCTCCTCGCGGCCCGCGGGCTCGATGGAGTCGATGAAGCGCATCGGGCGCCCGCCTCCGCCTGCCGCGTGGTACGCGTCCCGCTTGCGAGCGAGGCGGAAGGGCTCGATGTCCTCGGGGAGCCGGATCTCGACGACGTGCGCATCCCGCCGGTGGGCGGCCAGGGCAGTGCCCTGCTTGCGCCCCTCTGCGGCGCGACGCCGGGTGTAGGCGACACCACCGAGGGACTGCACGAGGGCGATCACATCGTCGCGCAGGACGATCGACGTCGTGGAGTACTGGATGCGGCAGGTACGGTCCCGCTGGGTGACCGGGCCTCCGTCGGAGTCGAGCAGGCCTTGGAGTACCGCGAGGCGGACCTCTGCCGTGTTGAACAGGTAGTCGTCCGGCACGAACTTGGAGTGCGAGCGGCTGCCGAGCAGATCGAGCTCGCGCATCACCCGGGTGACGGGGTTCTCCAGCGTGACCACGTCACCGGGCGACTTCACCCTGTTCAGGACGTAGTCGGGCCCGCCCTTGTGTCGTGCGGCGACTCCAGGAAGCGCTGTTTCCAGGGCGCGGACGAGCTCCTCGTCCTCTGTGGCGTAGGACGGCGTGGTGGAGCCGGTGAGGCACCCGTCGCCGAGCAGCAGACCCAGCGCGTACGGGTCCATCGGGACCTCTCGCTCCGGGAACGCGACCGGAGCGGTGAGCATCGGCAGCTCGTAGCGGCGGGCATGGGCCGCACGGAGGTTGCCGATCATGTCCTTGGTCTCCAGGACCCGCCACGGCTTGTCGCGGCGCTTGTCCGAGGCCGTACGGACCGTCCACAGGTGCTCGCCGCAGCACAGGGTCCAGGAGCCGTCCTGGGCCGTGACGCGGTAGATGTCCTTCGGACCCTGCGGGTAGACGCCGAGAACCGGGGTGGGCTCACCGTTCGACCCGACGACCAGGTCGCCTACCTGGAGATCGCCGATCGGGCGCCAGCCATCGGGTGTCAGCACCTTCGTAAAAACGGGCTGAGCCCTGCCCCTCATGTATGCCAGCGGGGCCACCTCGATCGTGCCGGCCGCCATCAGCCGCGGGATCGAGTCGGGGTCGATCATGTCGTGCAGCGCGTCGTAGAGCGGGCGCAGGTACGGGTCGATCTTGTCGAAGAGGGTGCCCGGCAGGAAGCCGAGCCGCTCCCCCGCCTCGACGGCGGGCCGGGTCAGGATGATCCGGCTGACCTGCTTGGACTGGAGGGCCTGGACGGCCTTGGCCATGGCGAGGTAGGTCTTGCCGGTACCGGCGGGGCCGATGCCGAAGACGATCGTGTTCTTGTCGATCGCGTCGACGTACCGCTTCTGGTTGAGGGTCTTGGGTCGGATGGTGCGGCCGCGGCTGGAGAGGATGTTCTGGGTGAGCACCTCCGCGGGCGTCTCGGCAGGCCCGTCGCCATTGCCGTTGCCGCTCGCCTTGAGCATGGCGATCGAGCGTTCCACTGCGTCCTCCGTCATCGGCTGCCCGGTGCGGAGCACCAGCATCATCTCGTCGAAAAGCCGCTGGATCAGGGCGACTTCCGCCGCTTCACCGATCGCGCTGACCTGATTGCCCCGAACATGGATGTCGGCCTTCGGGAAGGCCTTCTCGATCACGCGCAACAGGGCGTCGCCCGAGCCGAGCACGGTCACCATCGGGTGCGTGGCCGGAACGGTGAAGTGGGCTCGCGCCTGCCCCGGCGCAGGGATGTGGGCTGTCGGTGTCTGAGTCATGGGCCGGCACTGTGGCCTGCGCATACCTCCCGCTGAGGGGCCGCGCCGATCGACGACCTCCGGAGTACCAAGCGTACGTCTCCGCCGCTGCTTCCCCGAGGGGTTTTACCGCCGGATCGCGCCGCGGGCCACCTCCTAGGCGGGGTGCCGGAAGCCGATCGTGGGTACGGCCCTGCGCCGGGCCGCCGGGGCCCCGCTCGGCGGGATCAGGTCGTCCAGGAAGCCGTAGCGGCCGCGCAGCTCCTGCGGGGCCGTCTGCCACCAGTGGGCCACCTCCGGCCAGCCCGGGGCCGACAGGGAGCCGCCGAACTCCTGCACCGACAGGGCCGCCGTCAGCCCGGCGAAGGCGAGGCGGTCCGTGAGCGGCCAGCCCGCCAGGGTGCCGGTCACGAAGCCCGCCACGTAGACGTCGCCCGCTCCCGTCGGATCCAGCTCGTCCACCGTGATCCCGGGGACGTACGCGGTCTCCCCGGTACGCCCGTCCACCGCGTACGAGCCCTCCGCGCCCATCGTCACCACCGCGATCGGCACCTTCTCGGCCAGCGCCCGGGCCGCGGCTCTCGGGCAGTCGGTCCGGGTGTAGCGCATCGCCTCGCCCGCGTTCGGCAGGAAGGCCTCGCAGTGCTCCAGGTCGGCCAGGGCCCCCAGGTCCCACCGGCCGCTCTCGTCCCATCCCACGTCCGCGAAGATCCGCGAGCCGCGCCGGGCGGCCTCGGCGATCCACTCCTCGCCGCGGCCGGGTCCCAGCGCGGCCACGGCCGCGCGGGCTCTCGGCGGGCACTGCGGGAAGGGCCCGGGGCCCGCCGGCGGCGGGGCCTCGTGGCCGTGCGAGACCATCGTGCGCTCGCCCTCGTAGGCCATCGAGACGGTGACCGGGCTGTGCCAGCCGGGGATGGTGTGCGACATGGACAGGTCGATGCCCTCACCCTGCTCGAGGGCGTCCCAGCAGTACTCGCCGTAGTGGTCGTCCCCGAAGGCGGCGGCGAGCGAGGTCCGCAGGCCGAGCCGGGCCAGGGCCGTGGCCATGTTGGCGACGCCGCCGGGGCTGGAGCCCATGCCGCGCGCCCAGGACTCCGTACCGCGTACCGGGGCGGAGTCGAGGCCCGTGAAGATGATGTCGAGGAAGACGGTTCCGGTCAGGAAGACGTCACAGCCGGGTTCCTGGGGGTCACGCAGCGGACCGAGCGGGTCCACTGCGGCTGCGCGGATTTCGTAGTCCCGACCGGTCACGGCGATCTCCCCGTTGTTTCTCGAAGGCCCGTTTCTGCATGACGTTTTCCCGTGGAAAGCTGCCAGCCCTGCCCGCCCCGGGCAGGACCAAAACCCAGTGTGGCGCAGATCACGCTCGAGGGGCCCTTCGTCACTCGGACCACTCGGCGAACACGGCCCCTGCCCGTGCCCCGCCCGTGCCGGGGCCGGGCAGGGGCCGGGCAGGGGCCGGGGCCGTCGTCAGCTCCGCTTGGGCAGGGGCACGCGCATCAGGTCCGCGGCCACCGTGAGCTCGCCCTCGAAGCCGGCCGCGCGGGCCTGTCGCTCGAACTCGGTCGGGTCGGTGTAGCGCTGCGAGAAGTGCGTCAGCACGAGGTGCCGCACGCCCGCGTCCCGCGCCACCCGCGCCGCCTGGCCGGCGGTGAGGTGCCCGTGGTCGGTGGCCAGCCGTTCGTCCTCGTCGAGGAAGGTCGACTCGATCACCAGCATGTCGCAGCCCTCGGCGAGCGCGTCCACGCCGGGGCAGAGCCGGGTGTCCATGACGAACGCGAACCGCTGCCCGGGCCTGGGCTCGCTCACCTCGTCCAGGGTGACCGCGCCGAGCCGCCCCTCCCGCTGGATCCGGCCCACGTCCGGCCCCTTGATCCCGTGCCGCGCGAGCAGCTCGGGCACCATGCGGCGTCCGTCGGGTTCGGTGATCCGGTAGCCGAAGGACTCCACGGGGTGCGAGAGCAGCCGGGCCTCCAGCGTGTACGAGGGCCCCTGGGCGAGCGTGCCGTCCGCGGAGACCGGTTCCTCGCGGAGCGCGACGGTCTCCCGGTAGGCCGTGGCGTAGCGCAGCCGGTCGAAGAACTTCTGCCCCGAGGCCGGGTAGTGCGCGGTGACGGGGTGCGGGACCTGGTCGAGGTTGATCCGCTGGATCACCCCGGCGAGGCCGAGGCTGTGGTCACCGTGGAAGTGGGTGACGCAGATCCGGTCGATGTCGTGCGCGGCCACCCCCGCGCGCAGCATCTGGCGCTGGGTGCCCTCGCCCGGGTCGAAGAGGATGCCCTCGCCGTCCCAGCGCAGCAGGTAGCCGTTGTGGTTGCGGTGGCGGGTGGGCACCTGGCTGGCCGTGCCCAGCACCACGAACTCTCGTACGGACACGTGCTATCCGGGGGGCCACTGGAGGCCGCGGCCGCCGAGGACGTGCGCGTGGGCGTGGAAGACGGTCTGACCGGCGCCGGAGCCGGTGTTGAACACGACCCGGTAACCGTGTTCGACGATCTTGTCGTCGAGGGCGACCTGGCCGGCCTCGCGCAGTATGTCGGCGGCGACGCCCGGCTCGGCCGCGGCGAGGGAGGCCGCGTCGGGGTAGTGCACCTTGGGGATGACGAGCACGTGCGTGGGCGCCTGCGGGTTGATGTCCCGGAAGGCGACCGTGGTCTCGGTCTCCCGTACCACGGTCGCGGGGATCTGCCCCGCGACGATCTTGCAGAACAGGCAGTCGGCCTGCGGTTCCCCGGCCATTGCTTCGCCTCCTGTGACGGTGATCGGTCCGGGCATCGTATCCAGCCGGACGCCTGCCACGGGCGGGCATTTCGGGCCGCCGGGCCGAAGTCCGCGGCCGGACGGGCCGATCGGGACGGGCCCGGCCCGACCGGGAGCCGACCGTCGGCACCGGACCGTCAGGACCGGCCGCCCGTCAGGACCAGCGGCCCGTGCGGGCCAGCAGGACGGCGACCGCCGCCGTACCGGCCGTGGAGGTGCGCAGCACGGAGCGGCCGAGCCGGTAGGGGTGGGCGCCGGCCTCGGCGAAGACCGCCAGTTCCTCCGGGGAGACACCGCCCTCCGGGCCGACCACCAGCACCACGGAACCGGCCTTCGGGAGCTCGGCCGTCGCCAGCGCCTCCGAGGGGGTGTCGCGGTCCTCGTGGAGCACCATCGCCAGGTCGGCGCCGGCCAGCAGCGCCGCCACCTGCTTGGTGGACAGGGCCTCGGCCACCTCCGGGAAGCGCACCCGGCGGGACTGCTTGCCCGCCTCCCGGGCCGTGGCCCGCCACTTGGCCAGGGACTTGGCGCCACGGTCGCCGCGCCACTGCGTGATGCAGCGCGAGGCCTGCCAGGGCACGATCGCGTCCACGCCGGTCTCGGTCATCGTCTCGACGGCCAGCTCGCCCCGGTCCCCCTTGGGAAGCGCCTGGACCACCGTGATCCTGACCTCCGGTTCCGGCTCCTCCGTGACGGAGTGCAGGTCCATGACGACCAGCCGGTCCTTGCCCTCGGCGGCCTTGACCACGCCCTCCGCCCAGTGACCGCGCCCGTCCGTGAGGACCACGTCCTCGCCCGGGTTCAGCCGTTTCACGGACACGGCGTGCCGGCCCTCCGGGCCGTCCAGGACGAACTCCGGCCCCGCGGGGACCTCTTCCACCACGAAAACCGGGGCGGTCATGACGCACTCCTCATCTGCGTTGCCTTCAACGTGCTCTGTGCCTCGGCCAGTTCGGCCGCCAGCACCTCCACCAGCTCCCCCGCCGGCAGCGGCCGGGCCAGCCGGTGCCCCTGGCCCGCCCACAGGGCCATGCCCTGTGCGTCCCCGGCCGCGGCGGCGGCCTTGCGCAGCCCCGAGGTCAGGTGGTGGACCTGCGGGTACGCGGCCGGGGCGTACGGCCCGTGCTCGCGCATGAAGCGGTTCACCAGCCCGCGCGCCGGCCGCCCGGAGAAGGCCCGGGTCAGCTCGGTACGGACGAACAGCGGGTCCGTCAGCGCCTTCTTGTGCACCGGGTCCGCCCCGGACTCCGGGCAGGCCAGGAAGGCCGTCCCGAGCTGCGCCGACTCCGCGCCGGCCGCCAGCAGGGCCGCGATCTGCGCGCCCCGCATGACCCCTCCCGCCGCGATGATCGGGAGCGCCACCGCCTCCCGTACCTGCGCCACCAGCGCGAGGAGGCCCACGGTCGCCGTGCCGTCGATCTGCGGATCGTCCCGGTGGGTGCCCTGGTGACCGCCGGCCTCCGCCCCCTGGACGCAGACCGCGTCGGCGCCCGCGTGCTGCGCGCTGCGGGCCTCCTCGACGGAGGTCACCGTGACGACGGTGTACGTACCGACCTTGCGCAGGGCGGCGAGGGCCGCGAAGGCGGGACAGCCGAAGGTGAACGAGACCACCGGGACCGGGTCTTCGAGGAGGATGGCGAGCTTGGCGTCGTAGCCGTCGTCGCTGGTGCCGATGATGTCCTCCTCGGCGAGCGAGATCTCGTACCAGCTCGCCTCACCGGCCAGCTGCCCGCGGTAGGCCTCCACCGCGGCCGGATCGACGTAACCGGTCTGCGGCATGAAGAGGTTGACACCGAAACGGCGCCGGGTCAGCGCGCGCACCTGCTTGATCTCCTGGTACATCCCGTCGGCGGTCTTGTAGCCGCCGGCCAGGAAACCCAGTCCGCCCGCCTCGCACACGGCGGCGGCGAGGACGGGACAGGAGGCGCCGCCCGCCATGGGAGCCTGCACGATCGGGTACGGGGAGAGACCGTTCGGTGCCGAGGACATGGACTGCATCGTGCCACGTCCCGCGCATGGGGCCGAATCATGGCATTCGCCTGGCATAGTCCGCTTCCCGACCGGTCCGGAGCCGCCGTCGGCCTCGTGCGACGAGCCCGGCCGGGGAATCCCCAGGCCGGGCTCGTGACGGTGGATCCCGGTCGGTCAGCGACCGTTGAAAGCGTCCTTCAGCCGGCTGAAGAGACCCTGCTGACCCGGCGCGAACTGGCCCATCGGCCGCTCCTCGCCGCGCAGCTTCGCCAGCTGGCGGAGCAGGTCCTCCTGCTGGGCGTCCAGCTTGCCCGGGGTGGTGACCTCGACGTGCACGATCAGGTCACCGCGTCCGCCACCGCGCAGGTGGGTGACGCCGCGCCCGTGCAGCGGGATCGCCTGGCCGGACCCGGTGCCGGGCCGGATGTCGATCTCCTCCAGCCCGTCCAGCGTCTCCAGCGGACACTTGGTGCCCAGTGCGGCCGCCGTCATCGGGATGGTGACCGTGCAGTGCAGGTCGTCCCCGCGCCGCTGGAAGGTCGGGTGCGCCAGCTCGTGGATCTCCACGTACAGGTCGCCGGCGGGGCCGCCGCCGGGGCCGACCTCGCCCTCGCCCGCGAGCTGGATCCGGGTGCCGTTCTCGACACCCGCCGGGATCTTGACCGTGAGGCTGCGACGGGAGCGGACCCGGCCGTCGCCCGCGCACTCGTGGCACGGGGTCGGGACCACGGTGCCGAAGCCCTGGCACTGCGGGCAGGGGCGCGAGGTCATGACCTGGCCCAGGAAGGACCGGGTGACCTGGGAGACCTCACCGCGGCCGCGGCACATGTCGCAGGTCTGCGCCGAGGTGCCGGGAGCGGCACCCTCGCCGGAGCAGGTGTTGCAGACGACGGCCGTGTCGACCTGGATGTCCTTGGTGGTCCCGAAGGCCGCCTCGTCCAGCTCCAGGTCGAGGCGGATCATCGCGTCCTGGCCGCGCCGGGTCCGCGAGCGCGGGCCGCGCTGCGAGGCCTGGCCGAAGAAGGCGTCCATGATGTCGGAGAAGTTGCCGAAGCCACCCGCTCCGAAGCCGCCCGCTCCGCCGCCACCGCCCGAGGAGGACAGCGGGTCGCCACCCAGGTCGTAGACCTGCTTCTTCTGCGGGTCCGAGAGGACCTCGTAGGCGGCGTTGATCTCCTTGAAACGCTCTTGCGTCTTGGGATCAGGGTTCACATCCGGGTGCAGCTCGCGTGCAAGCCGCCGGAATGCCTTCTTGATCTCGTCCTGCGATGCGTCGCGGCGCACGCCGAGAACGGCGTAGTAGTCCGTGGCCACTTACGACTCCGCCAGGATCTGTCCGACGTAACGTGCCACTGCGCGTACCGCTCCCATCGTTCCGGGGTAGTCCATGCGGGTCGGTCCGACCACGCCGAGTTTGGCGACTGCTTCGCCGCCCGAACCGTAACCGACCGAGACGACCGACGTGGAGTTCAGTCCCTCGTAGGCGTTCTCATGCCCGATCCGTACGGCCATTCCCGACTCGTTGGCCTCGCCCAGCAGCTTGAGGAGCACGACCTGCTCCTCCAGCGCTTCGAGCACCGGCCTGATCGTCAGGGGAAAATCGTGTCCGAAGCGGGTGAGATTGGCGGTTCCGCCGATCATCAGCCGCTCTTCGGCTTCCTCGACCAGGGTTTCGAGGAGTGTCGCGAGCACGGTGGAGACGGTGCCGCGGTCCTCGGCCTCGAAGGACTCGGGGAGGTCCTGGACGAGCGGGGGCACATCGGTGAAGCGGCGCCCGACGACCCGGCTGTTGAGCCGGGCCCGCAGGTCCGCGAGCGAGGTCTCCCCGAAGGGGCTCGGGCAGTCGATGAGCCGCTGCTCGACCCGCCCGGTGTCCGTGATCAGTACGAGCATCAGGCGCGCGGGAGCGAGCGAGAGCAGCTCCACGTGCCGGACGGTCGACCGGGTCAGGCTCGGGTACTGGACGACGGCGACCTGCCGGGTGAGCTGCGCGAGCAGCCGTACCGTGCGGCCGACCACGTCGTCGAGGTCGACGGCGCCGTCGAGGAAGTTCTGGATGGCCCGGCGCTCGGGCGACGACAGCGGTTTGACCCCCGCCAGCTTGTCGACGAAGAGGCGGTAGCCCTTGTCGGTGGGGATCCGGCCGGCGCTCGTGTGGGGCTGGGCGATGTAGCCCTCTTCCTCCAGCACGGCCATGTCGTTGCGCACGGTGGCGGGCGAGACGCCGAGCCGGTGCCGCTCCGTGAGCGCCTTGGAGCCGACCGGCTCCTCCGTCCCGACGTAGTCCTGGACGATGGCGCGCAGCACTTCGAGTCTGCGTTCGCTGAGCATCGCGCGCACACCTCCAGCTGTGGTCCGTTGCCGTGTTCTGCCGTGTTTGTTGGCACTCTGATCGTTCGAGTGCCAGAGAGCCCCCGCTCAGTGTACGGCCGGGCGGTGAGCCCCTGGCAAGGGAGGCCCGCCAGGGTAGCGTCGCCGTATGGACGTGCGTTGGGAAGAGTCCGGCTGGGAACGGCTGACCGGACGGGCCGGCCGGCGGCGACTGCCGGTGTGGGACTGCACCGTGGGGCTGGTGGTGGGCGAGGATTCGGTCCTTCTGATCGACCCCGGTTCGTGTGTACGCGAGGGCGCGTGGGTACGCGCCGAGGCGGAGCGGCTGACGGGCCGGCGCGTGACCCATATCGCATTCACGCACGGTCATTTCGATCACGTCCTGGGCGGGGCCGCCTTCGCCGGGGCCGAGGTGTTCGGGGCGGTCGGGCTGGCCGCACTGCTGTCGACGGGCCGCGAGGAGCTGCGCCGGGACGCGGTACGGCACGGGCTCGCGGCGGCGGAGGCCGCGGAGGCCGTGGACCTGCTGGTGCTGCCCCGGCACGAGGTGTCGGGCGAGTGGACGCTGGAACTGGGCGGCGTACAGGTGCTGCTGGCCAACGTGGGGCCCGGGCACACCGGGCACGACCTGGCCGTCTTCGTGCCGGGCGAGCGCGAGGTGGTCTTCTGCGGGGACCTCGTCGAGGAGTCGGGCGAGCCCTCGGTGGGTCCGGACGCCATGGTGGGGCAGTGGCCGGCGGCCCTGGACCGGCTACTGTCGCTGGGCGGGGACGACGCACTGTACGTGCCGGGTCACGGAGCGGTGGTCGGGGCGGAATTCGTACGTGCGCAACGCGCCACACTGGCGGCCCGTTCCGGCGTGTCGGAGGCGTGACGCGCGCGGCTCTCCTACTGTCGGCCGGATGCGCGAGTACTCCCCCGACCTGACCCCGCAGTGGAAGCGACCCAAGGCCGTGCCGGAGGTGGCTGCGGACCCCGACCTGGTGGTCGAGGTGGCGGGTACGGACTTCTGCGGCGCGGTGGTGGCCTGCGAGGCGGGCACGGTGACCTTGGAGGACCGCTTCGGCAAGCGGCGGGTGTTCCCGATGGAGCCGCGCGGGTTCCTGCTGGACGGCGAGGTGGTCACCCTGGTCCGCCCCACGCGCAGGCCCGCGGGGCCGCTCCTGACGGCCTCGGGCTCGCTGGCCGTACCGGGGGCGCGGGCGCGCGTGGCGCGGGCGGGCCGGATCTACGTGGAGGGCCGGCACGACGCGGAGCTGGTGGAACGCGTCTGGGGCGACGACCTGCGGATCGAGGGCGTGGTGGTGGAGTACCTGGAGGGCATCGACGACCTCCCGGCCATCGTCGCCGAGTTCGCCCCGGCCCCGGACGCCCGCCTCGGCATCCTGGTGGACCACCTCGTCCCGGGCTCGAAGGAGTCCCGCATCGCGGCGTCGGTGACCTCGCCGGACGTCCTGATCGTGGGCCACCCGTACGTGGACGTCTGGCAGGCGGTGAAACCGTCCGCGCTGGGCATCCCGGCGTGGCCGGTGATCCCGCCCGGCCAGGACTGGAAGACGGGCATCTGCCGGGCCCTGGGCTGGCCGGAGAACACGGGCGCCGCCTGGCAGCACATCCTGTCCCGGGTGACCTCGTACCGCGACCTGGAACCGACCCTCCTGGGCTCGGTGGAACACCTCATCGACCACGTCACGGCCTGACCGCCCCGCAGGCCCCTCTCAGCCCCGCCGCGCCTCTTCTTGCCTCGCCGCGCCTCTTTCAGCCCCGCCGGCGTTCGAGGCGCGGGGGTCCGGGGGCAGCGCCCCCGGCAACGGCGCCGCAGGCTAGTCCACCAGGTCCCGCACCACCGCATCGGCCAGCAACCGCCCGCGCAGCGTCAGCACGGCCCGCCCGCCCTCGTACGGCCCCGGCTCCAGCAGCCCGTCCGCCAGGGCCTTGCGGGACGCCGCCAGCCCGGCCGGAGCCAGCAGCGACAACGGCACCCCGTCCACCAGCCGAAGCTCCAGCAGGATCCGCTCCACCCGCCGGTCCTCCTCCGACAGGAGCTCCCGTCCCGCACCGGGCGACCGCCCCTCCGCCAGCGCCGCGGCATACGCCCCCGGGTGCTTCACGTTCCACCACCGCACCCCGCCGACGTGCGAGTGCGCACCCGGCCCCGCGCCCCACCAGTCGGCGCCGCGCCAGTACAGCTCGTTGTGCAGGCACCGCCCGGCCTCCGAGGTGGCCCAGTTCGAGACCTCGTACCAGGAGTAGCCGGCCTCGGCCATGACCGAGTCCGCGATCAGGTACCGGTCGGCGTGCACGTCGTCGTCCGTCATCGGGACCTCGCCCCGGCGGATCCGCCGCGCCAGCTGGGTGCCCTCCTCCACGATCAGCGCGTAGGCGCTGATGTGGTCCGGCCCGGCCCCCAGCGCCGCCGAGAGCGTCGCCCGCCAGTCCTCGTCCGACTCCCCGGGCGTCCCGTAGATCAGGTCGAGGTTGACGTGTTCGAAACCGGCCGCCCGCGCCTCCGCGACGCACGCCTCGGGGCGCCCCGGCGTGTGGGTGCGGTCGAGCACCTTCAGGACGTGCTGCTTGGCGCTCTGCATGCCGAAGGAGACCCGGTTGAAGCCCCCGGCGCGCAGCTCGGCCAGGTACCGCGGGTCCACCGACTCGGGATTGGCCTCCGTGGTGATCTCGGCGTCCTCGGCCAGGCCGAATTCGTCCCGGATCGCCGCGAGCATGCGGACGAGGTCGGCGGCGGGCAGCAGCGTGGGCGTGCCGCCGCCGACGAAGACGGTCCGGACCTGGCGCGGGTCGTCGCCGAGCACCTTCCGCGCGAGCCTGACCTCGTCGATCAGGGTGTCGGCGTAGTTCTCCCGGGAGGCGAGCACGCCGCCGGTGCCCCGCAGCTCGGTGGCCGTGTAGGTGTTGAAGTCGCAGTACCCGCAGCGCGTGGCGCAGTAGGGGACGTGCAGGTAGAAACCGAGCGGCCGCTCCCCCGCGCCCGCCAGGGCATGCGACGGCAGCGAGCCGTCTTCGGGCATGGGTTCACCGTCGGGGAGTGCGGAAGGCATGCCCCCATCATCCCGCACCGGAAAGGCCCCGCCGGCGTTCGAGGCGCGGGGCCGGGGGCGGAGCCCCGGGGAGCGGGGCCCGGCGGGGCGGTCCCCCGCCCCGCCCCGCCGGGCCCGCGGCAGGCTCTACGCCTCGCGGGACCCCTCGTACATCTCCTCGATCAGGTGCTTGAACTCACGCTCGACCACCGGCCGCTTCAGCTTGAGGCTGGGCGTGAGGTCGCCGTGCTCGACGTCGAGGTCGCGCGGCAGCAGCCGGAACTTCTTGACCGTCTGCCAGCGCTGCAGGCCCTCGTTCAGGGTCTGTACGTACGTCTCGATGAGGCGGTTGGTCTCCGCCGCCGCCAGGACCTCGCCGTACGTCTTGCCCTCCAGCCCGTTCTCGGCCGCCCAGGTCAGGATGGACGGCTCGTCGAGGGCGATCAGCGCGGAGCAGAAGTTACGGTCGGCGCCGTGCACGACGATCGTCGACACGTACGGGCAGATCGCCTTGAACTGGCCCTCGATCTCGGCCGGGGCGACGTACTTGCCGCCCGAGGTCTTGATCAGGTCCTTCTTGCGGTCCGTGATGCGCAGGTAGCCGTCGGGCGACAGCTCGCCGATGTCGCCCGTGTGCAGCCAGCCGTCGGACTCCAGGACCTCGGCGGTCTTGTCGGGCTGCCGGTGGTAGCCCTGCATGATGCCGGGGCCGCGCAGCAGGACCTCGCCGTCGTCGGCGATGCGGACCTCGGTGCCGGGGAGCGGCTTGCCGACCGTGCCGGTGCGGTAGGCCTCGCCCGGGTTGACGAAGGAGGCCGCGCTGGACTCGGTCAGGCCGTAGCCCTCCAGGATGTGGACGCCCGCTCCGGAGAAGAAGAAGCCGATCTCGGGGGCCAGGGCGGAGGCGCCGGAGACGGCGGCCCGCAGCTTCCCGCCGAAGGCCTCGCGGAGCTTGGAGTAGACGAGGGCGTCGGCGATCTTGTGCTTGGTGGTGAGGCCGAAGGGGGCCGTCGCCTGGCCGGTGCGGCGGAAGTTGTCCTGCGTGACCTTGGCGTACTCGCGGGCGACGCCGACCGACCACTGGAAGATCTTGTACTTGGCTCCGCCGGCGGCGCGGGCCTTGGCGGCCACGCCGTTGTAGACCTTCTCGAAGATGCGCGGGACGGCGGCCATGTACGTCGGCTGCACGATCGGCAGATTCTCGATGATCTTGTCGATCCGGCCGTCGACGGCGGTCACGTGCCCGGCCTCGATCTGCCCGGAGGTCAGCACCTTGCCGAAGACGTGGGCCAGCGGCAGCCACAGGTACTGGACGTCCTCCTTGCCGATCAGCCCGGTGGCGACCATGGCCTTGGCCAGGTACGACCAGTTGTCGTGCAGCAGCCGCACGCCCTTGGGGCGGCCGGTGGTGCCGGAGGTGTAGATGAGGGTGGCGAGCTGGTCGGAGGTGATCCCCGCGATCCGCTCGTCAACCGCCTCGGGGTGCTTGGCGAGGTACTCCTTGCCGCGCGCCTCCAGCTCCGCGAGGGAGAGCACCCAGCCCTCGGGGTCACCTTCGGCGGCGACCGCGTCGGCTGCGTCCAGCACCACGACGTGGGCGAGGTTCGGCAGGTCGGCGCGGCGCTCACGCGCCTTCGCCACCTGCGCCGCGTCCTCGGCGATGAGCACCCGGCTGTCGGAGTCGGCGAGGATGAACGCCGACTCGTCCGCGTTGGTGCTGGGGTAGATCGTGGTGACCGCGCCACCGGCGCACATCACGCCGAGGTCGGAGAGGATCCAGTCGACCCGGGTGTTGGAGGCGAGCGCGACGCGCTCCTCCGTTTCCAGGCCGAGGGAGATCAGACCGGCGGCGATGGCGAAGACCCGCTCGGCCGCCTGGCCCCAGCTGAGTGATTTCCAGTCGTCGGCGCCGCCCTGACCGCCGGCCGCCGGTACCGGGTACCGGTAGGCCTCGTCGTTCGGCGTCGCTGCGACGCGCTCAAGGAAGAGCACCGCCACCGTGGGCGGGCGGTTCTCGAGATAGGTCTGTGTGTCGCTCACGACATCCTCCGGACCGATCCACGCGGTAGTGCGTGGGCGTGGGGCGCTGGGGGCGCTGGGGACTGGCGGGTTTGCAGCCGTTGTCTTTTTTAAACTGGCGAGTAACCGTCGAGCAGTGATCAGACTAGAGCGCGACCGGCGCCCGCGTAAGAGCCCGCGAGCGGCCGCTTCATAACGAAACAGGCCCCCGCACCCGGGGGCGGGGGCCTGTGTGTGTCGCGTGACGGCGGGACTACTACTTCTTCTTGCCGCCGGACTCGTCACTGGAGAGGACGGCGATGAAGGCCTCCTGCGGGACCTCCACGGAGCCGACCATCTTCATGCGCTTCTTGCCTTCCTTCTGCTTCTCCAGCAGCTTCCGCTTACGGGAGATGTCACCGCCGTAGCACTTGGCGAGGACGTCCTTGCGGATGGCGCGGATGGTCTCGCGGGCGATGACGCGGGAGCCGACGGCCGCCTGGATCGGGATCTCGAAGGCCTGCCGCGGGATGAGCTCGCGCAGCTTGGCGACCAGGCGCACGCCGTAGGCGTAGGCGGCGTCCTTGTGGCAGACGGCGGAGAAGGCGTCGACCTTGTCGCCGTGCAGCAGGATGTCGACCTTGACCAGGCTGCCGGACTGCTCCCCGGTGGGCTCGTAGTCCAGGGAGGCGTAGCCGCGCGTCTTGGACTTCAGCTGGTCGAAGAAGTCGAAGACGATCTCCGCGAGGGGGAGGGTGTAGCGGATCTCGACGCGGTCCTCGGAGAGGTAGTCCATGCCGAGCAGGGTGCCGCGGCGCTGCTGGCAGAGCTCCATGATCGCGCCGATGAACTCGGAGGGCGCGAGCAGGGTGGCCCGGACGACCGGCTCGAACACGTCCGAGATCTTGCCCTCGGGGAACTCGCTCGGGTTGGTGACGGAGACTTCCTTGCCGTCTTCCATGACGACGCGGTAGACCACGTTGGGCGCGGTGGCGATCAGGTCGAGACCGAACTCGCGCTCCAGGCGCTCGCGCACCACGTCCAGGTGGAGCAGGCCGAGGAAGCCGACGCGGAAGCCGAAGCCGAGCGCCGCCGAGGTCTCCGGCTCGTAGACCAGCGCGGCGTCGTTGAGCTGCAGCTTGTCGAGGGCCTCGCGCAGGTCCGGGTAGTCCGAGCCGTCGAGCGGGTACAGGCCGGAGAAGACCATCGGACGCGGGTCCTTGTAGCCGCCGAGGGCCTCGGTCGCGCCGTTGTGCAGGCTGGTGATGGTGTCACCGACCTTGGACTGGCGGACGTCCTTCACGCCGGTGATGATGTAGCCCACCTCGCCGACGCCGATGCCGTCGGCCGGGGTCATCTCCGGCGAGGAGACGCCGATCTCCAGCAGCTCGTGGGTGGCGCCGGTCGACATCATCCGGATGCGCTCGCGCTTGTTGAGCTGGCCGTCGACGACACGGACGTAGGTCACGACACCGCGGTACGAGTCGTAGACCGAGTCGAAGATCATCGCGCGGGCCGGGGCGTCCTTGGGGCCGACCGGGGCCGGGACCGTGGCGACGATCTTGTCCAGCAGCGCGTCCACGCCGAGACCGGTCTTGGCCGAGACGCGCAGGACGTCCTCCGGCTGGCAGCCGACCAGGTTCGCGAGCTCCTCGGCGAACTTCTCCGGCTGGGCGGCCGGCAGGTCGATCTTGTTCAGGACCGGGACGATCGCGAGGTCCTTCTCCATCGCCAGGTACAGGTTGGCGAGGGTCTGGGCCTCGATGCCCTGGGCGGCGTCCACGAGGAGGACGGTGCCCTCGCAGGCGGCGAGGGAGCGCGAGACCTCGTAGGTGAAGTCGACATGCCCGGGGGTGTCGATCATGTTGAGGACGTGGGTGTTGCCCTGCCCCTCGCCCGTGGTGGGCGCCCAGGGCAGCCGGACCGCCTGGGACTTGATCGTGATGCCGCGCTCACGCTCGATGTCCATGCGGTCGAGGTACTGGGCGCGCATCTGCCGCTGGTCGACCACACCGGTGAGCTGGAGCATCCGGTCGGCGAGGGTCGACTTGCCGTGGTCGATGTGCGCGATGATGCAGAAGTTGCGGATCAGCGCCGGGTCGGTACGGCTCGGCTCGGGCACGTGGCTGGGGATCGCGGGCACGCAGTGTCCTGATTCTCGGTCGCAGTCGGAAGCGTTTGCGGAGCGTCGGTCGGAGCGAAAGTCCGGCTCCCGTCGCTCTCGGCGGCGCGATGTCGGATCTATACGCAGACTCCCATGGTCCCATGGACGGGGCAGTGCGCTCGGTTTGGGCCGCCCCTAGCGTGCCTGGTAGCCTGGGCAGCTGTGTCTCGTATGCCCTCTCAGCTGTCGGGACACAATCCGAAGATCAAACTCTGAACCTGAAAAGGCTCTTTCGTGGCGAACATCAAGTCCCAGATCAAGCGGAACAAGACGAACGAGAAGGCGCGCCTGCGCAACAAGGCCGTCAAGTCTTCGCTCAAGACCGCGATCCGCAAGGCCCGCGAGGCCGTCGTCGCCGGTGACGTCGAGAAGGCCACCGTGGCTTCTCGCGCTGCCGCGCGTGCGCTCGACAAGGCTGTCTCGAAGGGTGTCATCCACAAGAACGCCGCCGCCAACAAGAAGTCGGCGCTGGCCACCAAGGTTGCCTCCCTGCAGGGCTGAAGCTCCTGATGTGATCGCCGGAAGGGACCCAGTGGGCCCTCTCTCCCGCTCCTGACCGGCACCCCGCTCCGCACACGAAGCGTTCGCCACGCGGGTGCGGAGCAACTCAGAAGTAACCGAAGGCCCCGGCCACCACCCTTCCCCAGGGTGACGGCCGGGGCCTTCGTGCTGCTCGCTACCGGCGCTGGGGGCGGGCCGCGCGGGCCACCGCCACCACGGCCTTCTCCAGGGCGTACTCGGGATCGTCGCCGCCGCCCTTGACCCCGGCGTCGGCGGCGGCCACGGCGCGCAGGGCGTCCGAGACCGCGTCCGCCGACCAGCCGCGCATCTGCTGGCGGACCCGATCGATCTTCCAGGGGGGCATGCCCAGGTCCCGGGCGAGGTCGCCGGGCCGGGCCCCGCGGGGGGCGGAGGCGAGCTTGCCGATCGCACGGACCGCCTGGGCCAGGGCGCTGGTGATCAGGACCGGTGCCACCCCGGTGGACAAGGACCAGCGCAGGGCTTCCAGGGCCTCGGCCGCCCGCCCCTCGACCGCCCGGTCGGCGACCGTGAAGCTGGAGGCCTCGGCCCGGCCCGTGTAGTAGCGGGCGACGACGGCCTCGTCGATGGTGCCCTCGACGTCGGCGCACAGCTGCGCGGCGGCGCTCGCCAGCTCCCGCAGGTCGCTGCCGATGGCATCCACCAGGTTCTGGCAGGCCTCCGGGGTCGCCGACCGGCCGAGCGTGCGGAATTCGCCCCGCACGAACGACAGCCGGTCCGCCGCCTTCGTCATCTTCGGGCAGGCGATCTCCCGCGCGCCCGCCTTGCGGGCCGCGTCCAGCAGGCCCTTGCCCTTGACCCCGCCCGCGTGCAGGAGGACCAGGATGATCTCCTCGTAGGGCGCGGCGAGGTAGGCCTTGACCTCCTTGACCGAGTCCGCGGACAGGTCCTGCGCGCTGCGCACGACCAGCACCTTGCGCTCGGAGAACAGCGAGGGGCTGGTCAGCTCGGCGAGCGTGCCGGGCTGGAGCTGCTCGGAGGCGAGGTCGCGGACGTCCGTGTCGGCGTCGGCGGCGCGGGCGGCCGCCACCACCTCGCGCACGGCACGGTCGAGCAGCAGCTCCTCCTGCCCCACCGCGAGGGTGAGCGGGGCAAGCGGATCGTCGGTGGAGTTCTTCCTGGTGGCCATCGGATCCAGCATCCCACGCCGCACCGACAGCCCTCCGCCCCGCGTGCCCGAGAATGGTCGCGTGAATGTGCGACATGTACTCGTCCTGCCCGACCGCGACGCCGCCGAGGAGGTGGCCCAGGAGGCCGTCGACCGCTTCGGCCTCCCGGAGGAACCGCAGTTGGTCCGCGACGCGCTGGCCGGCGAGGACGACGCCGAGGACGCCCAGTGGCTGGTGGTCGTCGAGGACCCGCAGGAACGGCTCGACACCGGCACGCTGGACGGCCTCGCCGCCGAGTACGAGGGCTGGCTGGAAGCCCCGTAGGGGGCTCGGCGGCCTTCGCGTCAGGCCTTGCGCACGGCCTGGATGTCCAGGGTCACGTCCACGCTCGAACCGATGGCCGCGATCCCGTGCGCCAGCATCGACTGCCAGTTGAGGGTGAAGTCCTCGCGGTGCAGTTCGGTGGTGGCCCGGCAGGCCGCCCGGAGCTCCCCCTCCATGCCCGTGCCCAGGCCCAGGTACTGGGTGTCCAGGGTCACGGACCGGCTCACCCCGTGGAGGGTCAGCGCTCCGGCCACGGTCCAAGTGCTGCCGCTGCGGTGGATGAACCGCTCGCTGTAGAACTCCACCGTGGGGTGGCGGACCGCGTCCAGGAAGTCCCCCGACCTCAGGTGGTCGTCGCGCAGCCGCACCCCGGTGTCGATGCTCGCCGCGTCGATGATCACGTGCATGGAGGAGTCCTCCATGCGCTCGGCTATCCGTACCGCCCCGGCGAACGTGGTGAACCGGCCGCGGATGCGGGCCAGGCCGATGTGGCGGGCCGTGAAGCCGATGGACGAGTGCGTCGGGTCGAGCTCCCAGTGGCCGGGCTGCGGCAGCAGCGGCGGCTCCACCGTGTCGAGGATGATCTCCGCGGTGCCGGGCTGCCCCGGGTCCCCCACGATCGTGACCCCGTGGAACGGCGCGTACCCCTCCGTGGTCACGGAGAGCCGGTACTCCCCCTCCGGTACGGCCACGGCGAAGCCGCCGTACGGGTCGGTCTCGCCGCTGACGATGCGCCGGCCGATCGGGTCGGTCACCTCGAACGCGGCCTGCCGGACCGGTCGGTGGACCGTGTCGAGAACCCGGCAGCTGAGCAGACGCGCCGTCGGCGGCAGCGTCAGTGTCGCGGATGTGGGCGGGCTGGAGCTTCCGGCCGACTCCATCCCCCGTCTGCGACCGAACATGGCTGATGCACCCCCGTGCTGTGTGGACTTGGACCGTTCTGGCGAAGACGCATTCGATCATGCTGTCGGGTTGTGGGCAAACAGAGTGGTCGCGCCCGGTATGGCCGCGCCGATTCCGCCGCCGGTTGGCCGGAAATGACCGTAGCCGAACTCCGCTCCCGGTGACGGCGATCGAGCCGTCGAGATCGGTACGCAGCACGGTCGCACCCAGCTCCCGAAGCCGGTCGAGCGTACGCGGCGCGGGGTGTCCGTAGCGGTTGCCCACGCCGACGGGAACGAGTGCGAGCCGTGGCCGGACCCGGGCGTACAGCTCCGGGTCCTGGTGCGCGGAGCCGTGGTGGGCGACCTTGAGGACGTCCACCGGGCCGAGGTCCGGGCGGGCCCTCAAGAGAGCCTGCTGCGCGGCCGGTTCGAGGTCGCCGAGCAGCAGCAGGGTCAGCCCCGCGCCGCGCACCAGGAGGGCGACGCTCGCGTCGTTGGGGCCCTCGGGCGGTGGTCCGTCCGGCGGAGGCCAGAGCACCTGCCATTCGAACGCCCCGGCCCGGCGCCGCTCTCCCTGCACCGCCTTCACGATCGGCACCCCGGCGGCCGCCGCGGTCCGCCGGACGAACTCGGCCTGCCCGCGCGGCTCTTCCAACGCGGTGGCCTGGATCACACCCACGGACCGACCCCGCAACACCCCCGACAGGCCTCCGACGTGGTCGGCGTGAAAGTGCGTCAGCAGGAGCAGCGGCACCCGCCGCACACCCAGGGCGCGCAGACAGTCGTCCACCGGTCCGGGCTCCGGGCCGGCGTCCACCACCAGGGCCTCACCGGGTCCGACGGCGAGCACGGCGGCGTCCCCCTGCCCCACGGCGCACTGGACGTAGCTCCAGTCGGGCGGCGGCCAGCCGGAGAGCGTACGGGTGAGCTGCGGCGGCCGCAGTACGGCCAGGAGCAGCAGCGCCGCCAGGGCGGAACACAGCCACCCGCGCCCACGGAACCGGGCACCGCCGATCACCACGACCGCCAGGGTGGCGACGGCCAGCAGAACACCGCCGGTGAGCCCGCCCGGCCACGGCAGCTCCGCGCCCGGGAATCGGGCCCCTGCCCGGGCCACGCCGGCGATCCACCCGGCCGGCACCGCCGCGCACCGGGCGAGCAGCTCCGCGGCGGGCATCCATACCGGAGCCACCGCGAGCGCGGCGAAGCCGAGGACCGTCGCGGGGCCCGCCGCCAGCTCGGCCAGCAGGTTGCACGGCACGGCCACCAGGCTGACCCGGGCGGCGAGCACGGCCACCACGGGCGCGCACACCGCCTGCGCGGCCGCGGCGGCCCCCAGCGCCTCGGCCGACCGGGGCCCCACCCCACGGCGCCGCAGGGCTTCGCTCCACCGGGGAGCGAGGGTGAGCAGCGCCCCGGTGGCCAGGACGGAGAGCAGGAAGCCGGGGCTGCGGGCGAGCCAGGGGTCGTAGAGCACCAGCAGCAGCACGGCGGCGCCCAGGGCCGGGATCAGGGATCTGCGCCGCCCCGTGGCGATGGCCAGCAGGGTGACCGCCCCGCAGGCGGCGGCCCGCAGCACGCTCGGCTCCGGCCGGCACACCACCACGAAGGCCAGCGTCAGGGCCGCCCCGCACAGGGCGGTGACCCGCAGCGAGAGTCCGAGCCGGGGCGCCAGCCCGCGCCGTTCCGCCTGCTGCGCACGGGCCGGGGGCCCGATGAGCAGGAACAGCACCACGGTCAGGTTGGACCCGGAGACGGCCAGCAGGTGCAGCAGGTCGGTGGCCCGGAAGGCCTCGTGCAGATCGGGCGGAACCCTGGAGGTGTCCCCGACGACCAGTCCCGGCAGCAGGGCCCTGGCATCCGGCGCGAGCCCCTCGGTGGCCTCGCGCAGCCCGGCCCGCAGCCGCTCCGCGAACCGCTGGACGGTGTCCGGGCCGCCGGCCACCCGGGGCGGGGTGTCACCGGCCGGACGCAGCAGCGCCACGGCCCGCTCCCCACCCCGCGCCGGAGCCAGCCGGGCGACCACCACCACCCGGGTGGAAGGCTGCAGCCGGGCCCATCCCGGATGCCCGGCCAGCACCCGCACCGGGGTCTCGACCCGGGTGATCGACCCGTCGGGCCCGGTCACCCGGGTCACCACCGCGTCCAGGACCACCACGGGCGGCCCGCTCCCGCTCCGGGCGGCCTGCGGGTCGGAGCCGACGGTGAGTTCCACGAGGACGCGGGCATGCTCCCGGGCCAGCCCGGCCACCGGCCCGGCCCGCGCCTCGGCCCGCTGGAGCCCCGCCACCCCCGCTCCGGCGGCCGCGCACAGCAGGGCTGCCGCCGCGGCCGGGGCGAGCCGCCACAGCGGTCCCGGACGCCGGCACGCGCCCAGCATCAACAGGCCCGCGCAGACCATCCCCAGGCCCACCCCGAGGGCGGTCCGGTGGACGGGCGCGTCCAGGGCGAGGGCGGCCGCCGCCCAGGCGGCCGCGGCGGGCACCGCGAGGCGGAGGTCCGGCGAGGTCGGACCCGCCGGGCGGTTCACGGCCGTACCAGCGCGCGCAGGTCGGCGAAACGCCGCTCACCGATGCCGTCGACCTGACGGAGCTCCTCCACGGAACGGAAGCCGCCGCGGGCGGTGCGGAAGTCGACGATGTGCTGCGCGAGCACCGGCCCGACCCCCGGCAGGCCGTCGAGCTGTGCGACCGTGGCCGAACCCAGACTCAGCGGGCCAGGACCGGAACCGAGGCCGGAGCCGGCACCGGGGACAGGACCGAAGCCGCCGGCCACCCCGGCCGGTGGCGGTTGCGCCGGGGCACCGACCACCACCTGCTCGCCGTCCACCAGCACGCGGGCCCGGTTCAGCCCGGTCGTGTCGGTGCCCGGCCGCACTCCCCCGGCGGCGGCCAGCGCGTCCTCCACCCGCGAACCGGCGGGCAGCCGCCGCACCCCGGGATCCCGGACCTTGCCGGTGACGTCGACGACGATCCGCACGGCCGTCCCACCGCCCCCACCGGCCCCCGCGGCCGCTCCCTGGGCCGGAGCCGCCGCAGGTGCCGTGGCCGCCGCCGGGAGGGCCCCCGGGGCGACCACCGCGGGCACGGTCACCGCCCGCGGCCGGGCCGACCAGTACCGCTGCCCGGCGAATCCGACGGCGCAGATCAGCACCACCCCGACGGCGGCCACCGCCCGCGGCCGCACCGCGCAGCTGTCCTGCAGCCACAGCGGCAGCCGCTCCCGCACGGAAGGCCTCCGTGCGGCCCTTGAGGGCAGGCCGGAGGCGTCATCGGGCGCCGCTTCGACATCCGGGACATCCACCCCGTCCACGGCCGCCGACGGCGCCTGGAACGCCTCGGGCGGCGGGGGCGGCAAAGGCGGCGGTGCCTGCGGCGGGCCGCTGTCCCCCAGCAAGGCCTCGGCCCGCCGGCGCACCGCGCCCGGCTCCGGATGAGGAACCCGTCGGCCACGAAGCGCCGTACGGCGACGCCGCAGACGGCTGTCGGAGTGTCCACTGCCGGAGAGCGGACCGTCGGCGAGCCGACCATCGGGAAGTCGAGGATCGGAAAGTCGGCCGTCGGAGAGACGGGGGCGGCCCGGGCCACTGGTGGCACCCGACGGATACGGAGCACGCGTTCGAAGAGTCATGCCACGACCGTAGAGGCCGATCCCGCCCCCGGTTCGGAACACTCAATTCCAGTGGAAAAAAGGCCCGTTGTGGATAACCGGGCCACCCGTTCCGGTGATCAGCGGGGCGAGACGACCGCCGCCAGCAGCCCCGGACCGGTGTGCGCCCCGATCACCGCTCCGACCTCGCTGACGTGCAGCTCGACCAGCCCGGGGATGCGCTCGCGCAGCCGCTCGGCGAGCTTCTCCGCCCGCTCGGGAGCCGCGAGATGGTGCACCGCCACGTCGACCTCGGCGGACCCGGCGCGCTCGACGGCCAGCTCTTCCAGGCGGGCGATCGCCTTGGACGACGTACGGACCTTCTCCAGCATCTCGATCCGGCCGCCCTCCAGCGTCAGCAGGGGCTTCACCGCGAGGGCCGAGCCGAGCAGGGCCTGGGCCGCCCCGATCCGGCCGCCGCGGCGAAGGTAGTCGAGGGTGTCGACGTAGAAGTACGCGGCCATGTCCGCCGCCCGCTTCTCGGCTGCCGCCACGGCCTCGTCCACGGATCCGCCCGCCTCGGCCACCTCCGCGGCGGCCAGCGCACAGAAGCCGAGGGCCATCGCGACCATGCCGGTGTCCAGGACCCGGACTGGTACGGGCGCGGTCCTGGCGGCGACCACGGCCGCGTCGTAGGTGCCGGAGAACTCGGCGGACAGGTGCAGGCTGACGATGCCGGTGGCGCCGGCGTCCGCCGCCGCCCGGTAGGCCCGGACGAACTGCTCGGGGCCGGGGCGCGAGGTGGTGACCGAACGGCGCTTCTGCAGGGCCAGGGCCAGGCTGCGCGCCGAGATCTCGGTGCCTTCCTCCAGGGCCTCGCCACCGAGCACCACGGTGAGCGGGACGGCGGTGATTCCGTGCCGCGCCATGGCCGGTCGGGGCAGGTAGGCCGTGGAATCGGTGACGATGGCGACATGGCGGGACATGAGCCGGAGGTTACCGCCAGTGGGGGCAGGACGGCAGCCTGGGCCCACGACGCGACCGTCGGTCGGGGCTCCTACGGCGGCGAGAGCCTACGGTACGAACCCTCGCGCGCCTCTCCGCAGGTCGGGCTCAGGTCGACCCAAGTCGTCCTCAGCTCGTCCTCAGCTCGCGCCCTCGGCTCGCGTCCTCAGCTCGCGTCCTCAGGTCGTGCTTTCCGGCCGGCGCGTCTTCTGCCAGGGGTACTGCGGCGCCGGAGCGGCCGGATTCAGCGCCTGCGGCTGATCCCCGCCTCGAGCCGGGCTCGCCGCCGAGGGCTGCCCCGAAGCATTCGCCGAGGCGCTCCCCGGAGCCTGCGCGGGACCCGCCGCGGCGCCGTTCGCCTGCGCCGCGTCCCACGCCGCGGCCGCCGCCGCGAGGTCGTCCACCGGCTCCCGCGACCAGTCCCGCAGCGCGTCGGACTCGACCTCGATCTGGGCCGACAGCGTGGACAGGTCGTCCTGCGCGAAGCGCTGCGCCCGGTCCCGCGCGGCCCATCGCAGCGAGTCCGCGGCCTGTTTGATCTTGGCCGTCCGCTCCCGCAGGTCCGGCAGGCGCTCCGCGATACGCCCGCGGTCCGGGTCCTGCTCCAGCCGCTTCAGCTCGTCGTCGAGCTCGCGCCCGTGCGCGCTCAGCCGCTCGAACAGCGCGATCGACTCGTGCAGCGAGGCGTCCACCCGGACCCCGTCCCGCAGCGCCTGCTCCGTGGCGCGCATCGAGGTCCGCAGGTCGAGCCGCAGCTGGGCCAGCGCACCCGGGACCCCGACCTGACCGAAGCTCTTGGCCCGCAGGGCGGTGTCCTCCACGGTCCGCCGCGCCTGCGTGATCGTCCGGTCCACACCGCGCTTGGTCGCCTGCACCACCTTGACGGTCGCGTACACACCCAACCCCAGGAAGGTGAAAAGCAGCATCAGCGCGAAGATGATCAACGCGGACTCCATGAGCGTCCCTTCCCGAGCACCCGACGGCTCTTTTCCGTCCCCTCCACGGTAAACGCCGCGGGCAGGTCAAGGGTTCCAATCGAACCCCCAACCTGCCCGTACGGGATCCCCCCTATGCGGGGGTGTGCGTCCTGGGACGACGCGGATGACTCAGATGACGATGTTCACCAGCTTCGGCGCACGCACGATCACCTTGCGGATCTCCGCGCCGCCCAGCGCCGCCACGACACCCTCATCGGTCACGGCCAGCTGCTCCAGCTCCGCCTCGGAGATCGTCGGCGACACCTCCAGCCGCGCCTTGACCTTGCCCTTGACCTGCACCACGCAGGTCACGCTCTCGTCCACGACGTACGCCGGGTCCGCGACCGGGAAGTCCTGGTGGACCACCGACTCGCTGTGACCCAGGCGGTGCCACAGCTCCTCCGCGATGTGCGGGGCCAGCGGGGCGACCAGCAGCACCAGCGCCTCGGCGACCGAGCGCTCCAGCGGGCGGCCGGCCTTCGTCAGCGCGTTGTTCAGCTCGGTGATCTTCGCGATGGCGGTGTTGAAGCGCAGCCCCGTCAGGTCCGAGCCGGCCCCGTCGATCGCCTTGTGCAGCGCGCGCAGGGTCGCCTCGTCCGGCTCGCCGTCCACGACGGTGACGGCGCCCGTCTCCTCGTCCACGATGTTGCGCCACAGGCGCTGCAGCAGCCGGTACTGGCCGACCACGGCCCGGGTGTCCCACGGACGGGAGACGTCCAGGGGGCCCATCGCCATCTCGTACAGGCGCAGCGTGTCCGCGCCGTACTCCTCGCAGATCTCGTCCGGCGTGACGGCGTTCTTCAGGGACTTGCCCATCTTGCCGTGCTCACGCTTGACCGGCTGGTCCTGGTAGAAGTACCCGCCGTCGCGCTCCTCGACCTCGGCCGCGGGCACGTAGACACCGCGCGCGTCGGTGTAGGCGTACGCCTGGATCATGCCCTGGTTGAACAGCTTGTGGAACGGCTCCGCCGAGGAGACGTGGCCCAGGTCGAACAGCACCTTCGACCAGAAGCGGGCGTACAGCAGGTGCAGCACCGCGTGCTCGGCGCCGCCCACGTACAGGTCGACACCGCCGTGCGGGGCGCCCTCGCGCGGGCCCATCCAGTACTGCTCGATCTCCGGGTCCACCAGGGCCGAGGAGTTGTTCGGGTCCAGGTAGCGCAGCTCGTACCAGCAGGAACCGGCCCAGTTGGGCATGGTGTTGGTCTCGCGGCGGAAGGAGCGCACACCGCGGCCGTCGCCCAGGTCCAGCTCCACGTTCACCCATTCGCCGTTGCGCGACAGCGGGGTCTCCGGCTTCGACGCGGCGTCGTCCGGCTCGAAGGTGCGCGGCGAGTAGTCCTCGACCTCCGGCAGCTCCAGCGGCAGCATCGACTCGGGCAGCGGGTGCGCGACGCCGTCCTCGTCGTAGACGATCGGGAAGGGCTCGCCCCAGTACCGCTGACGGCTGAACAGCCAGTCACGCAGACGGAAGTTGACGGTGCCCTCGCCGATACCGCGCTCGGTCAGCCACTCGGTGATCGCGGCCTTCGCCTCGACGACGCCCAGGCCGTCCAGGGCGATGCCCTCGCCCGTCGAGTTGACCAGTTTCGCTTCGTAGGAGACGAAGGCGTCGTCCCACTCGGCCGGGTCGGTGCCGCGCCCGTCCGACGGCTCCACGACGCAGCGCATCGGCAGCTCGAAGGCGCGCGCGAACTCGAAGTCGCGGCCGTCGTGCGCCGGGACGGCCATGATCGCGCCGGTGCCGTAGCCCATCAGCACGTAGTCGGCGATGAAGACCGGGACCTTGTCACCGCTGACCGGGTTGACGGCGTACTCGCCGGTGAAGACACCGGTCTTGTCCTTGGCCTCGGCCTGTCGCTCGACGTCCGACTTCGAGGCGGCCTGCTTGCGGTAGGCGCTGACGGCCTCGGCCGGTGTGGCGTGCCCGCCGGTCCAGATGTCGTGGGTGCCCTCGGGCCAGGCGGCCGGGATGAACTTCTCGACCAGCGGGTGCTCGGGCGCCAGCACCATGTAGGTGGCGCCGAACAGGGTGTCCGGACGGGTGGTGAAGACGGTGATGGCCTCGTCGCCCAGCGCGAAGTCGACGCGCGCGCCCTCGCTGCGGCCGATCCAGTTCCGCTGCTGCAGCTTGATGGCCTCGGGCCAGTCCAGCGCGTCCAGGTCGTCGATCAGCCGGTCGGCGTAGGCGGTGATCCGCATGTTCCACTGGCTCAGCCGGGACTTGAAGACGGGGAAGTTGCCGCGCTCGGAACGGCCGTCGGCGGTGACCTCCTCGTTGGCCAGTACGGTGCCCAGCCCGGGGCACCAGTTCACCGGCGCGTCCGAGGAGTACGCCAGGCGGTACTCGTTCAGTACGTCGGCCCGCTCGGCCGCGGTCAGGTCCACCCAGGCGCGGCCGCCGGGGACCTCACGGGTGCCGTCCTCGAAGGCGGCGACCAGCTCGGCGATCGGGCGGGCCTTCTTGGCGTCGGCGTCGTACCAGGAGTTGTAGATCTGCAGGAAGATCCACTGGGTCCACTTGTAGTAGTCCGGGTCGATCGTGGCGAACGACCGGCGCTTGTCGTGGCCCAGGCCCAGCCGGCGCAGCTGGACCTTCATGTTCTCGATGTTGGCCTCGGTCGAGACCCGCGGGTGCGTGCCGGTCTGCACGGCGTACTGCTCGGCAGGCAGGCCGAAGGCGTCGAAGCCCAGGGTGTGCAGGACGTTGTGGCCGGTCATCCTCTGGTGGCGGGCGAAGACATCGGTGGCGATGTACCCGAGCGGGTGTCCGACGTGCAGGCCCGCACCGGACGGGTACGGGAACATGTCCATGATGAACTTCTTGGGCCGTGCGACCACCGCGGGGTCCCCGGCCAGGTCACCGGTCGGGTTCGGGGCCTCGTACGTGCCCTGCGCGTCCCAGACGTCCTGCCAGCGTGCCTCGATGTCGGCGGCCATGGCAGCCGTGTAGCGGTGCGCCTCGGCCGCCTCGGGGGCCGGGGTGTTCGTCTCGCTCATGATTTCTGAAGCTCCATCGATCGTCTCTGCCGTCTCTGCCTGCCCAAACGAAAAAACCCCTCGCACAGGAGGGGACGCCGCGCCGGGTCCGACCGTCTCGAAGGGTCGGTACTGATCAGCGCGGCTCGGTAAGCAGAAGGCGTACGGCACGCATGGCGTCAGGGTACCGCAGCGGCCCCTCGCGACGCTCGGCCGTTCCACCCGTCGACACGCCACACGACGCACGAGGCACGACCTACGACGCACAGGGGGACAACGAGAAGCGGGCCACCCGTTCCGGGTGGCCCGCTTCTTCACTGTGGAGCTAAGGAGAATTGAACTCCTGACCTCCTGCATGCCATGCAGGCGCTCTACCAACTGAGCTATAGCCCCTTGTTGTGCTTGCCGCTTCGGTTTCCCTTGCCGGTTCCCCTTGGCGACGTCCCAAACATTACACGGTCATGCCCCTGGTCCAAAAATCGGTTTCCACCGACCAGAGGCCATGTCCGATTTGAGCCAACTTGTCACGCTCGTGCGAACTGATAGAACCGCTTCAGCGTGCAGTGCTCGTCGAGCAGCCGCCCGTAGATCGGCTCCCCTTCCAGCTCACGGTACGTCTCGATCGGGTCGCCTTTTATGATCAGCGCCCGAGCGCATTCCTCGCACCAGTACTGGTAGTCGGGGTTGACCGGGTCCATGTCCCGCACGATCGGCGTGCCGTTGTTGCACCAGTCGCACCGGCGCCGGTGTGCACCCATCCGTCAGCGACTCCCTCCCGCGTCGGGCCGTCGTCTCCCCCTCCGGCGGTCACGATTCTGCCATGCCGGTGCGGGCCAGGTCAGCAAACGCAAAGGGTACAAAAGCAAGGATCCCGCCCCCTGTTGGGGACGGGATCCTGATTGTGGAGCTAAGGAGAATTGAACTCCTGACCTCCTGCATGCCATGCAGGCGCTCTACCAACTGAGCTATAGCCCCGCTCTCCGCCGCGCTCCCCCCGTCTCCGGTGTTCTGCGCTGCGAACAAGAAGAACTCTAGCCTGTGACCAGCCGGAAAGTGAAATCCGGGTGGCAGCCCCACCGGGGAGCGGCAGAAGGCCGCTCAGTCGTCGTCGCCGAGCACCGGTTCCGGCAGCGTGCCGGCGTTGTGCTCCAGCAGGCGCCAGCCGCGCGCGCCCTCGCCGAGGACGGACCAACAGCAGTTGGAGAGCCCGCCGAGGCCCTCCCAGTCGTACGAGTTCAGGCCCAGCAGGCGCCCGATCGTCGTACGGATGGTGCCGCCGTGGCTGACCACGACGAGGGTGCCGGGCCGCGGCAGCCGGTCGGCGTGTTCCAGCACCACCGGCGCCGCGCGGTCGGCGACCTCGGTCTCCAGCTCACCGCCACCGCGACGGACCGGTTCACCGCGCTTCCACGCCGAGTACTGCTCGCCGTACTTCTCGAGGATCTCGTCGTGCGTGAGGCCCTGCCACTCGCCGGCGTACGTCTCGCGCAGCGCCGCGTCGTGCGACACCGTCAGCCCCGTGAGGGCCGCCAGCTCGGCGGCCGTGGCGGAGGCGCGCTGCAGGTCGGAGGCCACGATGGCATCCGGCTTCAGCGAGGCGAGCAACCGCGCGGAGCGGCGCGCCTGCGCCACGCCCGCTTCGGTCAGCTCGATGTCCGTGGAACCCTGGAAGCGTCGCTCCAGGTTCCACGAGGTCTGGCCGTGCCGCCAGAGGACGATCTTCCTGCCGGACTTGCCCGAGGTGGTCGCGCTCAGAACAGATCACCGTCCAGTTCGTCGTCGCCCGCCGCCTCACGCAGCTTGGCGTGCTCCTCGGCCTTGCCGATGGTGAGCTTGGCGTCCTCGGGGAGCTCGATCTCGGGGCAGTCCTTCCACAGGCGCTCCAGCGCGTAGAAGACACGCTCCTCGCTGTGCTGGACGTGGACGACGATGTCGACGTAGTCGAGCAGGATCCAGCGGGCGTCGCGGTCGCCCTCGCGGCGCACCGGCTTGGCGCCGAGCTCCTTGAGCAGGCGCTCCTCGATCTCGTCGACGATCGACTTGACCTGGCGGTCGTTGGGCGCCGAGGCGAGCAGGAAGGCGTCGGTGATCGACAGCACGTCGCTGACGTCGTACGCGATGATGTCGTGCGCGAGCCGGTCGGCCGCGGCCTGGGCGGCGGCGGTGATGAGCTCGATGGAGCGGTCCGTGGCGGTCACTGGCCATGCTTTCGGGTTGGCGGGCAGATCCTTACAAGGGTCTCATGTACCGCCGACACAGCCCGCGCGCAGCGTCGCGCGCGGGCGAATGCCTCCCTCCGGACCGCTCCGGGGCCTGGTCAGGACGCCTTGTAGTCCTTGCCCAGGGTCACCACGATGTCCGCGTTCACCGTGTTCTCGCCCTTCTTCACGACCGTCTCGGGCAGTCCCAGCGTCTTGGCGACCTCGATCGCGCGGTCCCGCTGCGCGTCGTCCTGGTAGGTGATCTGCGAGCCGGCCGCGGCCTTGTCGGCCTTGCCGCCGTCGACGAAGGTGTAGCCGCTGTTCACCAGCGCCGCCTTGGCCGCGATCTGCGTCTTCTCGTCGCCGGTGGCGTCCTTGAGGCCGACGCGCGGGGCCGCACCGGGCTGCGCCGCCGCGCCGGAGCCGCCCAGCACCTCCTTGACGACCGTCTTGTTCGCGTCGTCCGTGAGCGCGCCGTCCGCCTTCACCGCGAGGACGTCCGTGCGGTACGCGCCCACCTTGGCGTGCGCGCCGAGCCGGGACAGCAGGGCCCCGAGGGTCTGCGCGTTCAGGGCCGGATCGAGGATCTGGCCGATGCTCTCGACGGTCACGGCCGCCGCCTTCGGGTCGCCCGGAACCTTGCGCAGCACCGCCTGGAGCACCTTGCCCAGGCGTTCCAACTGCTTGGCCTCCGGTTCGCCCTGCCCGCGGAACGTGGCGTACGCGACGGCCATCGGGCCGCTCAGGCTCTGCTTCTGGCCCTGGGCCACGGCCGGGGTCTTGGCCGCGTCGTCGGCCGGGACCACGGTGTCGGTGTCGACCTCGATGCCGCCGACCAGCTCGACCAGGTTCTCCAGGAAGGGGGTGTCCAGGCGCCAGGTGCCGCCGATGTGGGTGCCGAGCACGGAGTCGAGGGCCTCGCGGGTGCCGAGACCGCCGTCCTCGACCGACTTGCCGAGTCCCGTCGCCGTGCCGTCCTGGCCGGTGATGGCCAGGGTGTTCGGCAGCAGGACGGTGGCGCCCTGCTTGGTGGTGACGTTGTCGACGAGCAGCGCCGAGGAGGTGCCGCCCTTCTTGGTGTTGTGCAGGTGGACGACGATCATGTCCCGCTTCTGCGCGCCGGCGTCGGCGGTCGCGCCGGCCTTCTTGTCGCCGGGGCTGTCGAGGAAGGGCAGTTTGCCCGCGTACCAGAGGTAGCCGAGGCCGCCGACGACGAACAGGGCGAGGACGACGATCAGGGCGACCACCCGGTTGCGGCCGCGGCGGCGGGCCTCCTCGCGGCGTTCGGTGCGGCTCTCGGTGAATTTGAGCCAGTCGATGACGTCCTCGGAGTCCTCGTCCGGCTGGTCGATGAAGGCGAACATCTCGGTGCGGTAGTCCCGGCCCGCCGCGGGCTCGTCGTCGTGCGCCTCGCCGCGGGCGCCGCCGCCCTCGCCGTCCGGTCGGCGCGGCTCGGGGACCTGGGCGGCCGGGCGCTCGGCCGGGGCCGGGGCCTCCGCGGGCTCCGGGGCGCTCTGCTGCGGGATCCACTGCTGGGTCTGCTGCGTGTCGTACCCGTAGCCCGGCGCCTGGGTGTACCCCTGCTGCCCGTACTCCTGGGCGGCCGGCTGCTGCGGGTAGTACTGCTGCTGTTGCGGCTGCTGATGGCCGTAGCCCTGGTAGCCGTACTGCTGCTGCTCGTACTGCTGCCCGTACTGCTGCGGGGCGGGCTGGGCGGGCTGCGCGGGCGCCTGGCCGTACACCGGCCGCCCGTACGCGTCGTAGCCGACGAGCTGCTGCTCCTGGGCGGCATACGGGTCGTACGGATCCTGTCGGTCGTTCACCGCGGGGCCCCTCTCTCCGGAAGCTCAGGCTCCCCGGTACAGCTCACGCTTGTCGATGTAGCGCACGACGCCGTCCGGCACCAAGTACCAGACAGGATCCCCCTGGGCCACCCTCGCACGGCAGTCCGTGGACGAGATCGCGAGCGCGGGCACCTCCACCAGGGAGACACCGCCCTCCGGGAGCCCGTCGTCGGTGAGCACGTGGCCCGGCCGGGTGACTCCGATGAAGTGGGAGAGCGAGAAGAGCTCTTCGGCGTTTCGCCAGGTCAGGATCTGCGCGAGCGCGTCGGCACCGGTGATGAAGAACAGATCGGCGTCGTCGTTCTGCGCCTTCAGGTCCCGCAGGGTGTCGATGGTGTAGGTCGGCCCGCCGCGGTCGATGTCGATGCGGCTCACCGAGAACTGCGGGTTCGATGCGGTGGCGATGACCGTCATCAGATAACGGTCCTCGGCCGGCGACACGGCCCGCTGCGACTTCTGCCACGGCTCGCCGGTCGGCACGAACATCACCTCGTCGAGGTGGAAAAGGGCGGCCACCTCGCTGGCGGCCACCAGGTGTCCGTGATGGATCGGGTCGAATGTCCCGCCCATCACGCCGAGCCGGCGCTTGACCGGACCGGTAGGCATCTCCTGCTCTCCCATGAGCGCAGAGCCTACTGGCCCGGCGGACGCGGCGTTCCCGGCGGGTTCAGCGGGTTCAGCGGGTTCAGCGGTCGCGGTTCAGGCGCGTGGTGACCCACAGCATCAGCATCAGGATGACGAAGGCACCGCCGCCGGTCAGGTACGGGTTCAGGCTGTCGTGGTTGCCGCCGTGCTGCTCGGCCCCCTCCGAGGCGAGGACGACCAGGTTGTGGGCGGTGGTGGAGAGGCTCATCAGGCAGATACCTATCGAGTCGGGGAGCGAGCGGAGACTTCGCTCACATCGTATGCGGGGGCCTGGGGCACGCTCACGCCGACTCAGGCGTTGGAGAGGATAGACGCAGGGTCGAGCAGGTCCATCCAGGGGAGGGCGCTATGACGGAAACAGGGTTCGAGAAGGCACCGGCACGGGATCGCAGGCGGTTCCCCGGCATCTCGTCGCGGGCGTACGAGCATCCGGCGGACCGCTCGGCGCTGGTGGCACTGCGCAAGCTGAGCGGCTTCGACACGGTGTTCAAGGCCCTGAGCGGGCTGCTTCCGGAGCGGAGCCTGCGGCTGCTGTTCCTGTCGGAGTCGGTGCGGGTGGGCGAGACGCAGTTCCCGCACCTGCACGCGATGCTGCGGGACGCCTGCTACATCCTGGACCTGGAGAAGGTCCCCCAGATGTATGTGCAGCAGGACCCGAACCCCAACGCCATGTGCATCGGGCTGGACGAGCCGATCATCGTGGTGACCACGGGCCTCGTCGAGCTGCTCGACGAGGAGGAGATGCGGGCGGTGGTGGGCCACGAGGTGGGCCACGCGCTGTCGGGGCACGCGGTCTACCGCACGATCCTGCTGTTCCTGACCAACCTGGCGATGAAGGTCGCGTGGATCCCGCTGGGCAATGTGGCGATCATGACGATCGTGACGGCGCTGCGGGAGTGGTTCCGCAAGTCGGAGCTCTCGGCCGACCGCGCCGGACTGCTGGTGGGACAGGACGTGCAGGCCTCGATGCGCGGGCTGATGAAGATCGCGGGCGGCAATCACCTCCACGAGATGAACGTGGACGCCTTCCTGGCCCAGGCCGAGGAGTACGAGTCGAGCGGCGATCTGCGCGACTCCGTGCTGAAGATCCTGAACCTGCTGCCCCGGACCCACCCCTTCACCACGGTGCGGGCCGCCGAGCTGAAGAAGTGGGCGGAGAGCCGCGACCACCAGCGGATCATGGACGGCCACTACCCGCGACGTGACGAGGACAAGGACACCTCGGTGACCGACTCCTTCCGGCAGTCGGCCGCGCACTACGCCGACTCGGTGCGCACCAGCAAGGACCCGCTGATGAAGCTGGTGGGCGACATCGCGGGCGGCGCGGGCGACCTGGGCGGCAAGCTCCGCGAGAAGTTCACGGGAGCTGCCGGAGCGGGAGCCGGCGCCGCGTCGCAGGACAAGGGCGGAGCTACGGAGCAGGGCTGACGGGAGCGGCCTGCGGGGGCGAGGGCGGCGTCGCGGACTCGGTCACGGGCGGCGTGGTCCCGGGCGGTGCCAGGACGCCGCACAGCCCGGCCGTGCGCCGCGGCCGGCCGGTGGCGTACGGGTCGCTCGCGGCCGGGCCCACCGTGGTCGGGCCGGCTCCGGCCAGAAGCGGGTGGAAGGCCCCGGCCGGGTCGGCGGAGCAGTCCTGGGGCCCGGCCATCACGTAGGCCGAGGCCAGCTCCAGCCGCCGGGCGGTCAGGTCGTCCCGGTCGAAGCGCAGCCGCAGCTCGCGCCGGACGGTGAACAGCGAGGCACCGTCGGCCGCCGCCGGGGATCCGGTGGCGGGCCGTACGGCGTACACGAAGGTGTGGTCGGTGGTGACCTCCAGCATGTCCGGGGCCACCTCCTCGACGGCGAGCGTGCCGCTCACCCGGACCCGGGAGTCGGCCACGACGGCGGTCGCCGGATCGAAGCGGACCAGCCAGCCGGTCGCCGCGTGGCGGCCGTCGCCGGAGGGCGAGGTCATGCTGCGGTCGAACTGCGCCAGCTGGTCGGGGTCGAGCAGGACCCGCACCGGGCGGGAGGCCGCTCCGGTGAGGATGT
The DNA here is from genome assembly GCF_041106355.1 of Streptomyces sp. BF23-19. Lineage (NCBI taxonomy): Bacteria > Bacillati > Actinomycetota > Actinomycetes > Kitasatosporales > Streptomycetaceae > Streptomyces > Streptomyces sp. BF23-19. The sequence goes on from NZ_JBGBPT010000022.1 coordinate 90,206, forward strand.
CGGGGTCCAGCGAGGACTGCACCAGGTAGTCCTTGGCGATGGACAGCGCGGCGACGACCTGGGCGTCGGTGAAGTGGTGTGTGCGGCGCACGGCGGGCAGGGCGATGCCGGCCGCTCCGACCCGGTAGTCGGCGGCGGGGCTCTTCGCGTACAGCTCGGCGGGGCGCCCGCCGGGCACGTCGGTGGTCGGGGCGAGCGGCACCACGGTGCTGGTGAGCGCCTGGGCGGGTCCGCCGGCCGGGGGCAGGTAGGGGTTGCGCAGGCCCATGTAGACGGCGGCGGCGAAGGCCGTGGCGATGAGCAGCACGAGCAGCATGCCCTGCCGTGCGCCCCGGCCGGGGGTGCCGGTCCGGGCCGCGGAGCCGCCGCCGGACCAGATGGAGCGGCTGCGTACGGCACGGGCGTGTTCGCCCATGCGTTCCTGCGCGGAGTACTCCTGGAGGCGGGCAGCCCGGACGAAGTCCTCGTCGAACACCACCGACCGGTACTCGTCCGACCGGAAGTCGTCATCGCCCCCGCCCATGCCCTCGGGGGTGCTGTTGGGTGGATCTCCTGGCACGGCCATCGCTTCTCCCCGCTGTCCCCGCTCCAGAGAAGCCCCCAGCTCCAACGTACGCGAGTGGGGTCGTACCTTCAGGGTTGGCGAACGGAGGGGTACGTAAACGCGCCGACGCCGGTGACTTCACCCCTGGGGGTGCTGGCGGGTGCCGGAGCGGGGTCCGCCTCGCCCGCGGCACTGCGGTAGACGGCGCTGAAGGCGAGGGCGACCATGCCGAGGCCCATCACGAAGGCGAGCACCCAGGCGACCGGGCGCAGCCACGGTGCGCGGCCGCGGTAGGGGCGCAGGCTGCCGCCGTAGGCCCCGTACGGGCCGTCCGGGTATCCGTAGCCGCGGTCGTGGTCCCAGCCGTGGTCGTCGTCGTACCCGTCGGGGTGGCCGTATCCGTAGCTGTCGTAGTCGTCGTCGCCCGTCCAGCCGCCGGCCACGGCACGGGCGGCTTCGGCCTCCGCGCGCGCTCGGTCCGCGGCCCGCTGGCGCTCGGCGGCGCTCGGTTCATGGATCTCGGCGTTCCGGACGAAGTCCTCGTCGAACACCACGGAGGCGAAGTCGTGATCCGCGCCTCCGCGGTCGTCGTCGGGCTCCCCGTCGTCCGGGAACGGCTTGCCCCCCACGTCGTCCGGCACAGGAACAGCCTAGACCTGGGGGGCCTCCTTGGGCAGGGTGTGCGCCGAATTTCGGCCACACGGTGCTCAGGCGTTCACTACCGAACGTGACCGTCGCCGGTGACGATGTACTTGGTGGAGGTCAGCTCGGGAAGGCCCATCGGGCCCCTGGCGTGCAGCTTCTGGGTGGAGATACCGATCTCGGCACCGAAGCCGAACTGACCACCGTCCGTGAACCGAGTGGATGCATTCACGGCGACCGTGGTCGAGTCGACCAGCTGGGTGAAGCGGCGCGCGGCGGCCTGCGAGGTGGTGACGATCGCCTCGGTGTGGCCGGAGGTCCAGCGGCGGATGTGGGTGACGGCGTCGTCGAGGGAGTCCACGACGCCGGCGGCGATGTCGTAGGACAGGTACTCGGCGGCCCAGTCCTCGTCCGTGGCGGGCAGGGCGGTGACCTTGCCGCCCTCGGCGGCGGCGAGGACGCGGGCGTCGCCGTGGACGGTGACGCCGGCGTCGGCGAGTGCGTCGAGGGCGCGCGGCAGGAAGGCGTCGGCGATGTCGCGGTGGACCAGGAGGGTCTCGGCGGAGTTGCAGACCGAGGGCCGCTGCGCCTTGGAGTTGATGAGGATGTCCACCGCCATGTCCAGATCGGCCTGGGCGTCGACGTAGACGTGGCAGTTGCCGGTACCGGTCTCGATGACCGGGACGGTGGATTCCTCGACCACGGTCTTGATGAGGGAGGCGCCGCCGCGCGGGATGAGGACGTCGACGAGGCCGCGGGCGCGCATCAGCTCGCGGACGGAGTCGCGGGACTCGCCGGGGACGAGCTGGATCGCGTCGGCGGGCAGGCCGGCGCTTTCGACGGCGTCCCGCAGGATGGCGACGAGCGCGGTGTTGGAGGAGTAGGCGGAGGAACTGCCGCGCAGGAGCACCGCGTTGCCGGACTTGAGACAGAGGGCGGCGGCGTCGACGGTGACGTTGGGGCGGGCCTCGTAGATGATGCCGACGACGCCGAGCGGGACGCGGATCTGGCGGAGGTCGATGCCGTTGGGGAGGGTGTTGCCGCGGACGACCTCGCCGACGGGGTCGGGGAGGGCGGCGACGTCGCGGACGTCGGAGGCGATGGCGGCGACGCGCTCCGCGGTGAGGGTGAGGCGGTCGATGACCGTCTCGCTGGTGCCGGCGGCGCGGGCCTTGTCCGTGTCCACGGCGTTGGCGGCGATGATCTCGGCCGTACGGGCCTCCAGCGCGTCCGCGATCGCCAGCAGGGCGGTGTCCTTGGCGGACCGCGGGAGTGGGGCGATGGCGGCGGCGGCGGTACGGGACCGCTGCGCGGTGGCGAGGACGGGCGAGGTGGCGGCATCGAGCGAGGTCATGCCGCCCAGGGTAGTCCCCGGTGGGGGCGTGGCCGTGGGGGTTTCCACCCCGCGAGACGGCCTCCGGCCGGGTCGGCGGGGTGGGGCCGCGCCTACGCCCTGCCGGACCCGATCCCCTGCGGTCGGTACCGGTCCGTGGCCCCGTGCGGGCACAGGACCGGGGCTCTGCGGCTCGAACGCCGGCGGGGCCGCGTGGCCCCGGGCTCCGCCCGGACCCCGGTCCTCGAGCGCCGGACGGGCTGAAAGCTCCCGGGACTCCGCCCCGCACCCCGCGCCTCGAACGCCGGCGGGGCCGGAATGGGCCCGCGTCCCCGAACGCCGGCGGGGCTGGGCCGGATGGGGCCGAGCCGGGTGAGGGGCGCGGTCAATAAGGATGGACGCCTACCGGGTGGGCCGGGGGTGGGCCGTAGCCCTCCGCCACGCGCTGGTGGTAGGTGGCGCGGTCGATGACCTCCAAGCCGACGATCTCCCAGGGCGGGAGCTTCGCCGAGGAGCGGTGTTCGCCCCACAGGCGCAGGGCGACGGCCGCCGCGTCGTGGAGGTCCCGGGCCTCTTCCCAGTAGCGGATCTCCGCGTGGTCGTCGGCGTACCGGCTGGTCAGCAGGAAGGGGTGGTCGTGGGCCAGTTGCTCCAGTCCGCGCCGGACCTCGGACAGCGGGGCCGGCTTGCCGGAGACGCTCAGGGTCACGTGCCACAGGCGGGATGCGTGATCCTGCTCCTCCCCGCCACCGCCGCCGTCACCGTCCCCTGTGCCGACGCTGGTCAGCGCTCGTCTCACCAGCCGCCTCCTGTCTCCGTCACGCGGGTCCGCCCGCCCCTCACAGTTGACCAGTCCACGCGCCGCCGCGCTCCGCTTTTACCGAACCTCAGCCCTCCAGCAGGACCAGATCGTCCCGGTGGACGACCTCCCGCTCGTACGCGGGTCCGAGTTCCCGCGCGAGCTCGCGAGTGGAGCGGCCGAGGAGCTGCGGGAGCTCCTTGGCGTCGAAGTTGACCAGGCCCCGGGCGACGGCGCGGCCGTCCGCGGAGCGCAGTTCCACCGGGTCCCCGGCGACGAAGTCGCCCTCGACCGCCGCGATCCCGGCGGGCAGCAGCGAGCTGCCGCGCTCGGTGACGGCGCGGACGGCGCCGTCGTCCAGGACCAGGTGCCCTTGCGGTGTGGACGCGTGCTGGAGCCAGAGCAGCCGGTCCGCGGAGCGGCGCCCGGTGGCGTGGAACAGCGTGCCGGTCCCCCGTCCGGCGAGGGCGTCGGCGGCCTGGCTCGCGGAGGTGAGCACCACGGGGATCCCGGCGGCGGCCGCGATCCGGGCCGCCTCGACCTTGGTGACCATGCCGCCGGTGCCGACGCCGGCCTTGCCCGCGCTGCCGATCGAGACGTGCGCGATGTCCTCGGGCCCGCGGACCTCTTCGATGCGCGTGGTGCCGGGCTGGGACGGGTCTCCGTCGTAGAGGCCGTCCACGTCCGAGAGGAGGACGAGGAGGTCCGCGCGGACGAGGTGGGCGACGAGGGCCGCCAGCCGGTCGTTGTCGCCGAAGCGGATCTCGTCCGTGGCGACGGTGTCGTTCTCGTTGACGACGGGCAGGGCGCCCATGGCGAGCAGCTGGTCGAGGGTGCGGTACGCGTTGCGGTAGTGGGCGCGGCGGCTGGTGTCGTCGGTGGTGAGGAGCACCTGGCCGACGCGGACGCCGTAGCGGGCGAAGGAGGCGGTGTAACGGGCGACGAGCAGGCCCTGACCGACGCTCGCGGCGGCCTGCTGCCGGGCGAGGTCCTTGGGCCGGCGGCGCAGGCCGAGCGGGGAGAGTCCGGCGGCGATGGCTCCGCTGGAGACGAGGACGATCTCCTTCTCGCCTCCGCTGCGGGCCTTGGCGAGGACGTCGACGAGCGCGTCCACGCGGTCGGCGTCGAGTCCGCCCGTTGCGGTGGTCAGGGAGGAGGAGCCGACCTTGACCACGATCCTGCGGGCGTCCACGACACCTTGCCTAGCCGCTGACACGTCTGTCCCCTTGCCCCTTGCCGAAATGCCTGTTGCCGAGATGCCTGCCGTCTCAATCTACGGGGTGGGCACGCGGGGCTGCTCGGGGGTTTCAGACCCTGGACGAGGACCCCGCCGAAGACCCCGCCGAAGACCCTGCCGAGGATCCCGTCGAGGACTCCGCCACGGACCCCGCCTCGGCGGGAGGGGCCCCCCCCGCCCGGGCGGCGCCCGGGACGAGGATCTTGCGGGAGATCAGGAAGGTGAACGGGATGGCCACGACCGCCGCGACCAGCGGGGCGATCCGTGTGTCCATCCCGGCCCAGGTCACCAGCGCGTAGAGGCCGACGGACTGGATGACGAAGTTGGTGATGTTCGTCAGCGGGAAGAGGAAGAACTTCTTCCAGGTCGGCCGGGTCCGGTAGGTGAAGTAGGTGTTCATGAAGAACGAGCCGACCATCGCCAGGACGAAGGCGAGCGAGTAGGCGGCGAAGTACGGCATCCACGGGTGCAGGAGCAGGTAGATGACGAAGAAGGTGCCGGTGTTGACCCCGCCCACGAGGGCGAATCTGAACACCTGGCCGAGCTGTTCCTTGCGGCTCATCGGGTGCTGCGCTCCACGATCGTAGGCTCTGCGACCGGGGCCGCCGGCCGGCCATCGGTCCGCGGGAGCGGCTGTGCTCCGTGCGATTCCTTCACCAGGAAGTGCGGCCTGCGCTTGGCTTCGTAGTAGATGCGGCCGATGTACTCGCCGATGAGACCCAGCATGATCAACTGCACGCCGCCCAGGCCGGTGATGATGGCCACAAGGGTGACGTACCCCGGGGACTCGACGCCGTTGGTGATCGCCATGATCGTGATCCACAGGGCGTACAGACCGGTCAGGGCGACCAGCGACACGCCGAACCAGATCCCGATCCGCAGCGGCCTGTTGTTGAAGGAGATCAGGCCGTCCATGCCGTAGTTCAGCAGGGCGCCGAACTTCCACTTCGTCTCGCCGGCCTCGCGCTGCGCGTTGCGGTAGTCGAAGTGGACGGTGTCGAAGCCGATCCAGGAGAAGAGGCCCTTGGAGAAGCGGTTGTACTCCGGCAGCGACAGCAGGGCGTCCACGGCCGGGCGCGAGAGCATGCGGAAGTCACCGACGCCGTCGGTGAGCTCCACGTCGACCCAGCGGTTGACACCCCGGTAGTAGAGGCTGCTGAGGGCCGAGCGGAGCTTCTTGTCGCCCTCGCGCGTGCGGCGGGCGATGATCTGGTCGTGTCCCTGCCGGTAGTGCTCCAGCATGGTCGCGATGAGCTCCGGCGGGTGCTGGAGGTCCGCGTCCATGATCACCACGGCGTCGCCCGTGGCCTCGCGCAGGCCGGCGAGCATGCCGGCCTCCTTGCCGAAGTTCCGGCTGAAGGAGACGTAGCGGGTCCGGTCGCCGTGTTCGGCGGCGATCTTCCGGAGCTTGTCGAGGGTGCCGTCGCGGCTTCCGTCGTCGACGTAGCAGACCTCGTACTCGACGGGGAGGGCGTCCAGGACCCTCCGGATCTCCACGTCGAAGCTGTCGATGACGGCCTCTTCGTTGTAGCAAGGGACAACTACGGACAGCTTCGTCATGAACACTTCCTGCTGGATCCGAACGGGTGATTGTCGGCGGCCGGACCCACCTCTCACCTCTTCCTTAGAAGTATGCACGGCGAGGGTCGGACGGGCGTCGGGCTGCGGGAGTCGAGGGCGGCACACGGTAGCGTGGACGAGATAAGCGGAATCAGCTCAACGTAACGAAACGAAGGGATCGAGGTGCACGTGCCCGACGTCTCCGTGGTCGTCATCGTCTACAACGACGCAGAGCGTCTGCCGACAGCAGTCCGGTCGGTTCTGGACCAGACCCTGCACAGCGTCGAAGTCGTGATCGTCGACGACTGCAGCAAGGACCGCTCGTACGCGGTCGCCCAGGAACTGGAATCCGCACATCCGGGGAGGGTGCGCGCCTTCCAGCTGCCGGAGAACAGCGGCGGCTGCGGTGCGCCGCGCAACCACGGCATCCAGCAGGCCACCGGAACGTACGTGATGTTCCTCGACAGCGACGACGTGCTGGAGCGCAACGCCTGCCGGAACATGCTGGACGCCGCCGAGCGGACCGGATCCGACCTGGTCGCGGGCATGTGCGTACGCGTGCACCTCGACAACCGGTGGGGCAAGACCACCGAGTGGTACCCCTGGATCTACTCGCGCACGCGCACCCTGGAATCGATCACCGAGTACCCCGACCTGCTGGTCTACGACACCCTCTCCACGAACAAGTGCTACCGGCGCGAGTTCCTGCTGGAACAGGGACTGGAGTTCCCGGTCGGCATCCACTACGAGGACCTGCTGTTCTCCGCGCAGGCCTACGTGGCCGCCCGCCGCATCACGCTGATCCCGAACCACGTCTACTTCTGGAACGTGGTCGAGAAGGCCGCGGCCCTGTCGATCAGCAACCGGCGCCACGAGATCGCGAACTTCGTCCACCGGATGGAGATCCACCGCCGCGTCGACGCCCTGCTGGCCGAGAAGGGCCACACGGACATCAAGTCCGCGAAGGACGCCAAGTTCCTCAAGCACGACCTGGTGCTGCACCTGCGCGACCTGCCGCTGCTGAGCGACGAGTACCGCCAGGAGTTCGCCCGCCTCGCCAACGGCTACCTCGCGGGGATCGACCCGGCCGCGTACGAGAACGTCACCTACCTCCAGGCGATCTGCGCCTACCTGCTGGGCAAGGAGGACTGGGACAACCTGCTCCCGGCCGCCGACGCCATGACCAACAAGGGTCGGCTCACCTCCCCGCTCGCCGAGCGCGACGGCCGCGTCTACTGGTGCGCGCGGCACATCGACGGTCCCGACGCCGACGAGGCCCGCCGGATACTGGACGTCACCGAGCAGGCCTTCCACACCACGCCGCTCACCTCCCTCACCCTGGGCAACCGGCTCACCGCCTACGAGGACGACGGCCGCGGCACGGTCACCATGTCCGGCTCCGTCGTGAACCCGCTGGGCCGGATCCCGGCCGACGCGGACCTGAAGGCCACGCTCGAATTCCGGGCCCGCCGGCAGATCGGCGTGCGGTCCTTCAGCTTCCCGGTGGAAACCGTCCGCCACGCCGGTGACACGATCGAGTGGACCGGCACCGCCGACGTCGCGAGCACCGTCCGTCCGCTCGGCATCATCGACGCCGTCTGGGACGTCCGCCTCAAGCTGACCGCGGGCGGCGAACGGATCATCACCCGTGTCGCGATCGGCGGGGTCGACCTGGAATCGGCGACCCGGCTGCGCGTGCGGCCGCGGCTGACCCGGCTGGTCTCCGACCGCTTCGGGCCGCAGATGACCAAGAAGGGCAACCTCAGCTACGTGCTGAGCGCCGAGGGCGCCGCCGCCGTCCGCACCCAGTCGCTGATCAACAACGCCATACAGGGCAAGGCGGCCGGCGTGGTCAAGCGGGGCCTGCGCAAGGCACTGCGGGCCCGCCGGAACATCGGCTCCGGCGAGCAGAAGGTGAAGATCTACCACGAGGTCTTCTCGAAGCTGCCGATCAAGAAGGGCACGGTCGTCTTCGAGAGCCACATGGGCAAGCAGTACAGCGACAGCCCGAAGGCGATCTACGAGGAGCTCGTCCGCCAGGGCGCGCCGTTCGAGGCGATCTGGTCCTACGCGGGCGCCAAGCCCACCGGCTTCCCCAAGGAGGCCACCCTGGTCAGGCGCTGGGGCTGGCAGTACCTGCGCGCCCTCGCCCAGGCCGAGTACTGGGTCGACAACCAGGGCTTCCCGCTGGCGCTGGCCAAGCGCCCGGGAACCACGTACATCCAGACCTGGCACGGCTCGGCGCTCAAGCGGATGGGCTTCCACGAGCCCCGGACCAAGGCGCAGGGCCGGGCCGGCCAGGCCCGCTTCCAGGCTGCCGTCGACCGCTTCGACCACTTCCTGATCCGCTCCGAGCACGACACCCGGACCCTCGCCAAGGGCTTCCGACTGCGGGACGAGGTACTGCTGCGCACGGGCTACCCGCGCAACGACGCCCTCGTCGAGGCGCATCGGACCGAGTCGCACAGCGGTGAGCGGGTACGTGGGCCCCTCGCGGGCGAGCTGGGCATCGACCCGGACAAGAAGGTGCTGCTGTACGCGCCGACCTTCCGGGCGGGCGCGGACGGCGCGGTGGAGGGCTTCACCTTCCCCTTCGACGTGGAGGAGTTCGCGGACCGGCTCGGCGACCGCTTCACGCTGCTGGTGCGGACCCACTACCTCAACAGCGTCTCGCTGCCGCCGTCCGTGGCGGGCCGGGTCATCGACGTGTCCCGGCACCACGACATCACCCCGCTGCTGGCCCTCGCCGACGGTCTGATCACCGACTACTCGTCCGTGATGTTCGACTACGCGGTCCTGGACCGGCCGATGCTGTTCTTCGCGTACGACTACGAGAAGTACGCGACGGACATCCGCGGCACGTACTTCGACCTGAAGGAGAAGGCCCCGGGTCCGGTGGTGGCCACGGCGGACGAGCTCCTGCAGGCGCTCGCCGCCTTCGAGGAGGCGGACGTCAAGTACGCCCAGGCACGGCAGCGTTTCCTCGCCGAGTTCGGCGAATACGACCGGGGGGACGCGGCCCGCCGGATCGTCGAGAAGTTCTTCACCAGGAGCGGCAAGTGAACCAGCAGACCGTCGCTCCGGGCGGCCGTGACATCTTCATCGTCTCCAACAACGTCGACGAGATCGGCGGCGTGACCACCTGGTCGCACCAGATGGCCCGCCAGTTCACCGACCGCGGCCACCGGGTGCACATCGTGGGCATCGCCCCGGTCGCCGACGACATCCGGCAGAAGCTGCCGCAGGGCCTGCCGTACGAGACGACCACGCTCTACGAGACGCACCCGCCGTCGGCCCGCCGGCTGCGCGGGATCAAGGGCCGGCTGAACGCGCCCGAGCGGCGCCGCCAGGCGGCCCGGCGGGCGCAGATGCGGGTCAAGGCCGAGCAGCTGAGCGAGCTGCTGCGGGCGGCCCGGCCGGGCGGTGTCGTCATCGTCACCCAGGTCTGGGCGATGGAGTGGGTGGCGCTCGCCGACACCAAGGGGCTCACCGTCATCGGGATGAGCCACGAGTCGTTCGAGGCCAGCCAGAAGTCCACCCGCGGGGAGCGGGTCCGTCGCTTCTACCCGCAGGTCGACCGGCTGCTGGTGCTGACCGCCGAGGACGCGGACCTGTGGATCCGGGCGGGCATGGAGAACGTGGGGAGCATGCCGAACCCGCTGCCCTTCATGCCCGACTCCCCCGCGCCGCGCACGGAGAAGGTCGTGGCGTGCGTCGGCCGCCTGGCCTTCGAGAAGGGCGTCGACCTGCTGCTCGACACCTGGGCGGACGTCGCGCCGCACCACCCCGACTGGATCCTGCGGATCTACGGGGCGGGCGCGGAGGAGGCGACGCTGAAGGCGCACTGCACCTCGCTGGGCCTGGACGACTCCGTGGAGTGGATGGGCAGCACCGACGACGTGCTGGGCGCGCTGCGCGGGGCCTCGGTCTTCGCACAGGCCTCGCGCGCCGAGGGCTTCCCGATCACCCTGCTGGAGGCGATGGCGGCGGGCGTGCCGGCGGCGGCCTTCGACTGCGCGCCGGGCGTACGGGAGATCGTCGAGCACGGCGAGGACGGGCTGCTGGCCCGGCTGGGCAACACGATGGAGCTGGCCGGGCACCTGCGCGTGCTGATGTCCGACCGTGAGCTGCGCGACCGGCTCGGGGACAACGCCTTCCGCTCGGTGCAGCGGTACTCCAGCCCCGAGATCACCGACCGGTGGGAAGAGCTGTTCTGCTTCCTGGAGCGCTGACCGCACCCCCCGCCACGACGCACATGTGGAGCGGCCCGCCCCGGACGTGTCCGGGGCGGGCCGCTCCACATGCGGTCGGATACGGCTCGATTTCGACCCGTCAGGCCTTGTGGACGTCCCGGTGGGCGTCCTTGCGGGCCACCTTGTTCGCCTCCCAGCCCGCCCAGGCGGAGGTGACCATCTCGCGGACGTCGTGCCGGGCCTTCCAGCCCAGCTCGCTGGTGATCCTGTCGGCCGAGGCCACGACCTTCGCCGGGTCGCCGGGGCGGCGCGGGCTGATCACGGGGGCGATGTCGTGCCCGGTGTTCTTGTTCAGCAGCTCGACCATCTCGGCGACGGAAACGCCTTCGCCGCGCCCGATGTTGACGGTGAGGTCCTTGTGCTCGCCGGCCGCGGCCCACTCGGCGAGCTTGCGCGCCGCCGCCACGTGCGCCTCCGCGAGGTCCTCCACGTGGATGTAGTCGCGGATGCAGGTGCCGTCCGGGGTCGGGTAGTCGTCACCGAAGATCTTGGCGCCCTGGCCGGCGTCGTAGCGCTCGAAGACCATCGGGACCAGGTTGAAGACGCCCGTGTCGGCGAGCTCGGGGACCGCGGCGCCCGCCACGTTGAAGTAGCGCAGGCAGGCGGTGGAGATGCCGTGCGCCTTGCCCGCGGCCCGCACGAGCCACTCCCCGGCCAGCTTGGTCTCGCCGTAGGGGCTCAGCGGCTTGCACGGGGTGTCCTCGGTGACCAGGTCCACGTCGGGCATGCCGTAGACGGAGGCGGAGGAGGAGAAGAGGAAGTTGCGGATGCCCGCGTCGGCCACGGCCTGGAGCAGGACGGCGAGGCCCTGCACGTTCTCGTGGTAGTAGTACATCGGCTTCTCGACGGACTCGCCGACCTGCTTCTTGCCCGCGAGGTGCACCACGCCGGTGATCTTGTGCTTGCGGATGACCTCCTCCAGGACCAGCCGGTCGAGGACGGAGCCGACCACCAGCGGGACGCCTTCCGGTACGCGGTTCTCGTCACCCGTGGAGAGGTCGTCGAAGACGACGACCTCCTCCCCCGCGAGCCGCATCGCGCGGACGACGTGCGCGCCGATGTATCCGGCGCCACCGGTGATCAGAAACGTCATGTTCTCTCCTTGGTCCTGTCCGACTTCGGGATGAAGAGTGCGGCGGGTGAAGGTCTCCGACCGGCCCCCGCCTGCGGGCCTCAGTCCGCCCCGCGGGCCGCCCGGGCCCGGTCGAGGCGGTTGCGTACGAGGTACAGCGCGCCCTCGGCGCCCGGCGCGAGGCGCAGCGCGAGGGCACCGGCCCCCGTCCGGTAGGGCTGCGCCAGCAGAACACCGTACCTGCTGCTGGGCAGGGCCCGACGGCGAAGCAGTCGGCCCCGGGGGCGCAAGGAGGTGAACACCGAGCTCCCGTCGGCACACCGCACGCCCACCCCCACGTTCCAGGCCTGCATCCTGCGCAGCCCCTGACGGCGGCCCGTGACGGCGAGGTCGGCGAGACGGAACGGCAGGACGGCGACCCAGCCTCCGCCGGAATCGGGCTGCAGCTCGACCGGCTGCGCGAGGACCGCCGCGCCGCCCGCACGGGGTACGAAGCTCAGCTGCGCGGTGAGGGGCCCGGCCTCGGCGAGGCGCCCGTACAGGTCGTGCACGTGGATCCGGACGGCGGCGCGGCCGGCCGGTTCGGCGTCGACGGTGACGGGCAGCTCGCCGACCGGCAGCCCGGTCAGCCCGACCAGCTCGACCGGCAGTTCCTCGCTCCACACCGGAGCTCCGGTGGGACCGGTCGCGTACGGGGGCAGCAGCCGCGGCGGTTCGGCGGCCAGCCGGGTGAGGCGCTCGACGTCGGCGGGCGGGGTCACGGTGGCGCGCAGCAGCGAGACGATCCAGCGGGCATGGGCCGCGGCGGACTCGATGTCGGCCTCGGGGAAGGTGTCGACGTACTCGCGGGTCAGGGTCCACCAGGCGGCCTGGTACTCCGGGTCCCGGCCGAGCTCGCGCAGGTACATGCGCAGGTCGTACTCCAGGAACTTCACCCGGCAGGCACTGCCCAGCACCGGGGAGGCCTCGGCGAGGATCCCGGCGGCCGTTCGATGGGCCTCGATGCGCGAGCGCCAGTTCCCGACGTCCTTGCGGTCCAGGGAGATCGACACCTGGGCGGCGCTGCGGCGCACGTGCCACACGTAGACGAGGTCGCCTGTGACGGCGATGCGGGGGGCCGCGGCGAGCACGCGGGCGGTGAAGACGAAGTCCTCGTAGATGAACCGGCCGTCGGGGAAGCGCAGGCCGTGTTCCTGGAGGAAGGCGCGCGCGTACAGCTTGTTGACGCAGAGGGTGTCGCGGACGAGGTCGGGCCGGTCCACCGGCCGCTCGATCACCTCGCCCGGGGTGTGCAGTCCGGGCATCCACGGGACGTCGTGGTGCAGGGGCAGCTCGCGTCGTACCGCCGCCCCGACGGTGACCGGGGCCCCGTGCTCCTCGGCGGTGCGCACCAGGGCGTCGGCGGCCCCCGGCGGCAGGATGTCGTCGCTGTCGAGGAAGAGGACGTATCGGCCGGAAGCAGCCGCGATCCCGTCGTTGCGCGGGGTGCCGCACCCCCCGCTGTTCTCCGTCCGGTGGACGACCTTCAGGCGGGGGTGGACGGCGGCCAGCTCGTCCAGCACCCGCGCGGTGCCGTCGGACGAGGCGTCGTTCACCGCGATGACCTCGGTGACCACCGGGCCCTGGGCGAGGGCCGAGGAAACGGCCTCGCCCACGAGCCCGGCGTCGTTGTACGCGATGACCACGACGGAAACCGTGGGGAGGTTGCTGCTGTTCACCCGGAAGATCCTAGGCGACCCACATAAAGGCGCCTTCAAACCTTCCGGGCACAAGTCCCTCGGGAGGGGCTCAGAACGGCTTGAATTCGTCGTATTCCTTCTGCGCCGAGTCCCCGCGCTGGGCTTCCTTGTCCTTGCGGCGGGTGGTGGCCGGACGCGGGGCGTCCAGACGGTGGTCCTCGCCACGGCGGCCCAGCATCTCGGCACCGGCCATGACGGTCGGCTCCCAGTCGAAGACGACCGCGTTCTCGTCGGAACCGATGGCCACGCCGTCACCGGCGCGGGCGCCGGCCTTCCTGAGCGCCTCCTCGACACCGAGGCGGTTGAGGCGGTCGGCCAGGTAACCGACGGCCTCGTCGTTGTTGAAGTCGGTCTGGCGGACCCAGCGCTCCGGCTTCTCGCCGCGCACGTTGTAGACGTCCTCGACCTCGTCGTAGGTGACGGTGAAGCCGGCGTCGTCCACGGCCTTCGGGCGGATGACGATACGGGTCGCCTCCTCCTTCGGCTTGCGGGCACGGGCCTTGGCGATGACCTCGGCGAGGAAGTAGGAGAGCTCCTTCAGCCCCGTACGGGCGACCGCGGAGACCTCGAAGACCTTGTAGCCGCGGGCCTCCAGGTCCGGGCGGACCATGTCGGCGAGCTCCTGGCCGTCCGGGATGTCGACCTTGTTGAGGACGACGAGGCGCGGACGCTTCTCCAGGCCGCCGCCGTAGAGCTTGAGCTCCTCCTCGATGACGTCGAGGTCGGCGATCGGGTCGCGGTCGGACTCCAGCGTGGCGGTGTCCAGGACGTGCACCAGCACCGAGCAGCGCTCGACGTGACGCAGGAACTCCAGGCCCAGACCACGGCCCTGGCTGGCGCCGGGGATCAGGCCCGGGACGTCGGCGATCGTGTAGACGGTCGAGCCGGCCGTGACGACGCCCAGGTTCGGGACGAGGGTGGTGAAGGGGTAGTCCGCGATCTTCGGCTTGGCCGAGGAGAGCACCGAGATCAGCGAGGACTTGCCGGCGCTCGGGAAGCCGACCAGCGCCACGTCGGCGACGGTCTTGAGCTCCAGGACGACGTCGCCGGTGGTGCCGGGGACGCCGAGGAGCGCGAAGCCGGGGGCCTTGCGGCGGGCGGAGGAGAGCGCGGCGTTGCCGAGACCGCCACGGCCGCCCTCGGCGGCCACGTAGGTGGTGCCCTGGCCGACGAGGTCGGCGAGGACGTTGCCGTCCTTGTCGAGGACGACGGTGCCGTCCGGCACGGGCAGGACGAGGTCCTGGCCGTCCTTGCCGGAGCGGTTGCCGCCCTCTCCGGGCTTGCCGTTGGTGGCCTTGCGGTGGGGGCTGTGGTGGTAGTCCAGCAGGGTGGTGATCGCCTGCTCCACCACCAGGATGACGTCGCCGCCACGGCCGCCGTTGCCGCCGTCGGGGCCGCCCAGCGGCTTGAACTTCTCCCGGTGAACGGAGGCGCAGCCGTGGCCCCCGTTACCCGCGGCGACATGCAGCTCGACGCGGTCCACGAAGGTGGTCATGGGTGTTCCTCCAGATACATACGGGAATGTCCCGGGCAGGCCGTATTTCTACCACTGCCCATTAAAACGTGGTCTATATGACAACGCGCCGAGGGCGGACCTCTCTTCCCGGCTTGCGCCGGGAAGAGCTGAGATCCGCCCTCGGGAAGTTACGAACGCTCGATCAGCCGAAGCTGGATCAGGCGGCCGGAACGATGTTGACGACCTTGCGGCCACGGTGCGTGCCGAACTGGACCGCACCGGCCTGCAGCGCGAACAGCGTGTCGTCGCCACCACGACCGACACCCGAACCCGGGTGGAAGTGGGTGCCGCGCTGGCGGACGAGGATCTCGCCGGCGGAAACGACCTGACCGCCGAAGCGCTTCACGCCGAGCCGCTGGGCATTGGAGTCGCGCCCGTTCCGGGTGGACGATGCGCCCTTCTTGTGTGCCATGTCTCAGTCCCTCTTACTTCGCAGCCGCGGGGATACCGGTGACCTTGATCGCCGTGTACTGCTGGCGGTGACCCTGGCGACGGCGGTAGCCGGTCTTGTTCTTGTAGCGCAGGATGTCGATCTTGGCGCCCTTGTGGTGGTCCACGATCTCGGCCGTGACCTTGATACCGGCCAGGACCCACGGGTCGCTGGTCACGGCGTCGCCGTCGACAACGAGCAGGGTCGAGAGCTCGACCGTGTCGCCAACCTTGGCAGTGGAAATCTTGTCAACCTCAACGATGTCGCCGACAGCAACCTTGTGCTGGCGACCACCGCTGCGCACGATGGCGTACACGCGGATCTCTCTCTCACTCGGGACGGATGCTCCTGAAGCCAGCCGCTCAGGCAAGCTCCGCCGCGAAGGCGGAACCGCACGGATCCGGATTGGACGAGCGGCCTCTCTCGCCCGACGCTTGCGCGTACGGAACGTGAGGAAGGTGCTCAGGAGCGCGGCACGCACTGGAGGTATTCGCCCAAGCATGCCGACGGTCTAGGTTACGGGGCCGGTTCCGGAGGGTCAAACCGGGCCCGTACGGCCGTGGGCCCCGCCGCTCGGCGGGGCCCACGAACGCGTGTCACTCAGCGGTGAATCAGGCTTCGGTCGGAGCCGAGACGGACGGGAGCGTCTGCTGCTCCGCCGCCGTGGTCTTCTTCGTCGCCCGCTTCGTCGCGGTCTTCTTGGTCGTGGCCGCCTTCTTGGCCACGGTCTTCTTGGCGGCCGCCGCCTTCTTGGCCGGGGCCTTCTTCGCCGCGGTCGCCTTCTTGGCCGGAGCCTTCTTGGCGGCCTTCTTGGCCGGTGCGGCCTCCTCGACCACCGGTGCGGCTTCCTCGACCGGCGCCGGGACCTCCGTCACAGGGGCCTCGACGACCACCACGGCGGCCTCTGCCGCGCCGGCCGGGGAACCGGCGGGTGCGGTGGCCTTACGGGTGGCACGGCGACGCGGACGGGCCGGAGCGGCCTCCACGACGGGGGCCTCCTCGACCTCGGCGACGGCGACGACCTCGGGCTCGGGCTCGACGACGGGCTCCGGCTCCGGCACGACGACCGGCTCCGGCTCCGGGGCCACCTCGGCCGCGGGGGCCGGGGCGCCCGCCGGGGCGGTGGCCTTACGGGTCGCACGGCGACGGGTACGGCCCTTCGGCGCGGCCTCCTCGACCGCCTCGACGACCGGAGCGGCCTCGGCGACCGCAGCGGCCTCGGCGACGAACTCGGCAGCCGGCTCCAGCACCGTCTCGGCCGCCTCGGTCACCGGCTCGTCCACGACCACGGGGGCCGGGGCCTGGACCGGAGCGGCCGCACCGCGCGGGGCGCCCGCCGGAGCGGTGGCCTTACGGGTGGCACGGCGCCGGTTGCGGCGGCCACTGATGCCCGCTGCGGCCTCGGCCTCGGCCGGGCTGCTGTAGAGCTCCTCGTCCGCGACGAACTCCGGCTCGGGCAGGGCCCGCGGCGCGGCGGCCTCGGCAGCCACCTCCGCCTCGGTCTCGAAAGCCCCCATGTCGGCGGACTCGACCGTCTCGACCTCGTGGTCGTGCTGGTCGAACTCGGTGCGGCCACCGCGGCGCTTGGAGCGCTTGCCGTTGCCACCGCCGCCGATCACGGTCGGGGTCTCCATGTGGACGATGACACCGCGGCCGTTGCAGTGGACGCAGGTCTCGGAGAAGGACTCCAGCAGACCCTGGCCCACCCGCTTGCGGGTCATCTGGACCAGGCCCAGCGAGGTGACCTCGGCCACCTGGTGCTTCGTACGGTCGCGGCCCAGGCACTCCAGCATGCGCCGCAGGACCAGGTCGCGGTTGGACTCCAGGACCATGTCGATGAAGTCGATGACGACGATGCCGCCCAGGTCGCGCAGCCGCAGCTGGCGCACGATCTCCTCGGCCGCCTCCAGGTTGTTCCTGGTGACGGTCTCCTCGAGGTTGCCGCCCTGACCGGTGAACTTGCCGGTGTTGACGTCGATGACGATCATCGCCTCGGTCTTGTCGATCACAAGCGAGCCGCCCGAGGGCAACCACACCTTGCGGTCGAGCGCCTTGGCGAGCTGCTCGTCGATCCGGTACGTCGCGAAGACGTCGACCTCGGAGGTCCAGCGGGACAGCCGGTCGGCCAGGTCCGGGGCCACGTGGTTCACGTAGCCGTGGATGGTCTCCCAGGCCCCGTCACCGCTGACGATGACCTTCGAGAAGTCCTCGTTGAAGATGTCGCGCACGACGCGGACGGTCATGTCCGGCTCGCCGTACAGCAGGCTCGGCGAAGAGGTCGAGATCTGCTTCGACTTCTTCTGGATGTCCTCCCACTGGGCCTGCAGACGCTCGACGTCGCGGCGCAGCTCGTCCTCGCTCGCGCCCTCGGCGGCGGTGCGCACGATGACGCCCGCGTCCTCGGGGACGATCTTCTTGAGGATGGTCTTCAGGCGCGCGCGCTCGGTGTCGGGCAGCTTGCGGCTGATACCGGTCATCGAGCCCTCGGGCACGTAGACCAGGTAGCGGCCGGGCAGCGAGACCTGGCTGGTCAGGCGGGCGCCCTTGTGGCCGATCGGGTCCTTGGTGACCTGCACCAGGACCGACTGGCCGGACTTGAGGGCGGACTCGATGCGGCGCGGCCCGTTGGCCATGCCGAGCGCCTCGAAGTTGACCTCACCGGCGTACAGGACGGCGTTGCGGCCCTTGCCGATGTCGATGAAGGCGGCCTCCATCGACGGCAGCACGTTCTGGACCTTGCCCAGGTAGACGTTGCCGACGTACGAGGTGGCTTCTTCCTTGTTGACGTAGTGCTCGACGAGCACGTTGTCCTCGAGGACGCCGATCTGGGTGCGCTCGCCGGCCTGGCGGACGACCATGACGCGCTCGACGGCCTCACGGCGGGCCAGGAACTCGGCCTCGGTGATGATCGGGACGCGGCGGCGGCCCTGCTCGCGGCCCTCGCGGCGGCGCTGCTTCTTCGCCTCCAGGCGGGTCGAGCCCTTGATGGACTGGACCTCGTCGGAGGACTCGGTCTTCTCGCGCGCCGGGCGCGGCTCGCGGACCTTGACGACGGTACGCACGCCGTCCTCGTCGCCCGCTTCGGTCGCCTCGGCGGCGCCCTCGCCGCTACGACGGCGGCGGCGACGGCGACGACGGCTGGAGCTGGAGCCGAGGGCCTCGTCGGACTCCTCGTCCTCCTCCTCCTCGGTGTCCCGCTCGGCGGCGTCCTGCTCGGCGGTCTCGGCCTCGTCCTCGGCGGACTCGTCGAGGTCGGCGGACTCACCGCGACGGCGGCGACGGCCACCGCGACGGCGACGGCGCGACGGGCGCTCGCCCGACTCGTCGCCCTCTTCGAACTCGGCGGACTCCTCGTCGAGCTCGGCGGCCTCGGCCTCCGGCTCCTCCTCGGCGAGCACCTCGGGCAGGGAGACCGGGGCGGACTCGGCGACCGGGGCGGACTCTGCGGCGCCGCGCCCACGGCGCCGGCGGCGGCCGGCGGGCTGCGCGACGGGGGCGGCGGTGACCTCGGCCTCGACCTCGGTCTCCTCCTCCTCGACCTCTTCGGCGGCGCGCGCCGCGGCGGCGGCCATGGCGGCGGTCTCGGGGGTCTGGAACATCGGCTCGGCGAAGACCGGGGCCTGGAAGACGGCCACGGCGGGACGCGCGGCACGGCGGGCGCGGGCCGGGGCGGCGGGCTCGGTGCTCTCGACGACGGGCTGCGGAGCGGCGGCCGGCGCGCAGGTCGGTGACGGCGGAGCCGGTCTCCTCGACGATGCCGAGGAACTCGTGGCCG